>JAVEEC010000009.1 GCA_030840645.1 Frankiaceae bacterium | reverse complement strand
CGGCCGATAGCGCTGCTATCGGCCACTCCTCGGCCTTGCCGGATCGCCCCCCGGACTGCGGCGCGCAGTCCGCGCCCGGACGACGACCGGACTGCGTTCTCGTCGCGGCCGATAGCGCTGCGATCGGCCACTCCTCGGCCTTGCCGGACCGCCCCCCGGACGGCGGCGCGCAGAGAGGCCAGAATCCCGAGACGTGGACTGGGACGCGCTCACGGCCGCCGGCCTCTACGACCCGCAGGCGCCGAACGCCGCCGACCGGCGGGCGCTGCTGGAGTTCCTCGACGCGCAGGGCTGCGCGCTGGACGAGATGGTCGCCGCGGACGCGAAGGGGCGGCTGTTCGGCCTGGCAGGGGACCGGATCGTCCGGCCGGGCCGCGAGGAGTACACGCTGCGCGAGGCCGCGGCCGAGGTCGGCGCGGACGTGACGCTGGTCGAACGCCTCTGGCAGGCGTTCGGCCTCCCGATCGTCGACCCCGACGTCACGGTCGCGACGCGCGACGACGTCGACACGATGCCGCTGTTCGTGACGATCGCCGGCGTCCTCGGCGAGGAGGGCGCGCTCGGCCTGGCGCGGGTCCTCGGCTCGTCGGTGGCGCGGTTCGCGGACGCGGCGTCGGCGGCGCTGCGCAGCACCGTTGCCGACCTCGCGATCGACACGAGCGGCAGCGAGCTGGCAACGGCGCAGGCGTACGCGCAGATCGCCGCCGTGACCCCCGCCGTCGGCCGGGCGCTAGACGTCGTGCTGCGCCACCACATCGACGCGGCGCGGCGGCAGTTCGAGCAGTCGGACAGCAACGACGTCGCGCTGCTCGGGCAGGTCCGCGGCGCGGTCGGCTTCGCCGACGTGAGCGGCTTCACGGCGCTGAGCCAGGTCGCGACGGCGGCCGAGCTGTCGCGGCTGCTGACGACGTTCGAGAACGTCGCGACGACCCTGGTCCAGGAGCGCGGCGGGCGGGTCGTGAAGTTCATCGGCGACGCGGTGATGTTCGTGACGCCGCGCGCGGCGTCGGCCGTCGACATCGCCCGCGCGATGGTCGCGTGGGTCGCCGAGCGCGACGCCCCGAGCGTCCGGGCCGGGCTGTCGTACGGCCTCCTGCTCTCCCAGGACGGCGACTACTTCGGCCCTCCGGTCAACCTCGCCGCCCGGCTCGCGGCCGTCGCCGAGCCGGGCCAGGTGCTGCTGAGCGCCGACCTGAACGAAAAGGTGAAGGACGCCTACGACACCGTCGCGCTGGCGGCGCGGACGCTGCGCGGCATCGCCGACCCGGTGGTCGCGTACGCCGTGAGGTAGCGTCGCCGGACCAGACACGACAGGAGCCGCGAGCCGTGGGACGACTGGACGACCGGGTAGCGATCGTGACCGGCGGGGGGCGCGGCATCGGGCGCGCGACCGCGCTGCGGCTGGCGGAGGACGGCGCGGCCGTCGTCGTCAACGACGTCGACGCCGAGCCCGCTCACGAGACCGTCGAGCTGATCGAGAAGGCCGGCGGCACCGCGAGCGCCAGCCTGCACAACACCGTCAACCGCGCCGAGGCCGACGAGCTGGTGCGGACCACGGTGGACCGTCACGGCAAGCTCGACATCGTCATCAACAACGCGGGCACGACCCGCGACAAGATGTTCCACAACCTCGACGACGACCTCTTCGACTTCGTCTTCAACGTCAACTTCAAGACGGCGTTCCACGTCACCCTCGCCGCTGTGCAGCACATGCGCGCGAAGGCCAAGGAGGAACGCGAGACCACCGGCCGCCCGGCGTACCACCGCAAGATCGTCAACACGTCGAGCGTCGCCGCGATCATGGGCAACAACGGCCAGTACAACTACACCGCCGCCAAGGGCGCGATCATCGCGACGACGCGCACGCTGGCCCTGGAGCTCGGACCGTTCGGCATCAACGTCAACGCTGTCGCGCCGGGCTTCGTCGAGACCCGCCTGACGCAGAACAAGGACGAGGGCGACGGCACGTACGGCATCCCGGAGGCGAGCCGCCAGCTGATGAAGGCGCTGATCGCCATCGGGAGGTACGGCCAGCCCGAGGACATCGCGGCGGTGCACGCGTTCCTCGCAGGCCCCGACAGCGACTTCGTGTCCGGCATCACCATCCCGGTGGCCGGCGGCCAGCTAGGGACGATGTGAGTACCCCACGACGTCGCTGCGCGACGCCGCGGGGACCCCGAAGGAGTGGCACCGCATGGGCATGAACCGCGACTGGATCGGGCGGACCTTCCCGGCGAGCGCGCCGTACGAGGTGTCCCGCGTCAAGATCAAGGACTTCGCCGACGCGATCGGCGACCCCAACCCGGCGTACCGCGACCGCGCCGCCGCGGAGAAGCTCGGCCACCCCGACGTCATCGCGCCGCCGACGTTCGCCATCGTCATCTCGTTCCAGATGGGCGGCGCCCTCGTCCTCGACCCGGAGCTCGGCCTGGACTACACGCGCGTGGTGCACGGCGAGCAGTCATTCTCCTACTCCCGGCCGATCCACGCGGGCGACGTGCTGGTCGGCACGCCGCGGATCACCGAGATCAGGACGGCGGGCCGCAACGAGCTGCTCACCTGGGAGGCCGTCATCACGACCGTCGACGGCGAGCACGTCTGTACCGCCGTGAACACGCTCGTCGCGCGCGGCACTGCGGAGGTCACGGCATGAACTACGACGACGTGAACGTCGGCGACGAGATCCCCGCCCGCGACTTCCCAGTCCAGCGCGTCAACCTCGTCATGTACTGCGGCGCCTCCGGCGACTTCAACCCGATCCACTGGAACGAGCGCTTCGCCAAGCTGGTCGGCCTGCCCGACGTCATCGCGCACGGCATGTTCACGATGGCCGAGGCCGCGCGCGTCGTCACCGACTGGGCCGGCGACCCGGGCGCGGTCGAGGAGTACCGCGTGCGGTTCTCCAGGCCGGTCGTCGTCCCCGACGACGACAAGGGAGCGACGCTGACGGTCGGCGGCCGGGTCGAGGAGAAGCTCGACGGCAACCGCGTCGTCGTCGTCCTCGAAGCGAAGTCGGCCGGCGACACGGTGCTCCAGGGCGCCAGGGCGACCGTCCGGCTGCCGTGAGCGACCCGCCGCCCGAGGTCGTCGCGCTGGCCGAGCGCCGCGCGGCCGCCCGGGCGGCGAAGGACTTCGCCGCGAGCGACGCGCTCCGCGACGAGATCGCCGGCCGCGGCTGGGTGGTTCGCGACGGCGCCGGCGGATGGTCGCTGGCGGTGAAGCCGCCCTACGACGTGGCCCCGACGCTCGCCGACCTGCCGGACCGTTCGGCGATGCCGGACACCCGGCCGGTCACGGTCGCGCTGCTCGCGGACGGCTGGCCGGACGACGCCCGCCGCTGCGTCGACGCGCTGCTGGCGCACACGACGGCGTACGTCCTGGTGCTCGACGTCGCGGACACGTTCCACACCGAGCACGACCGCGTCGAGGTCCTGCACGTCGCCGCCTGCCCCGGCTGGGCCGCCGGGCGGACCGCGCTCCTGCGCGCGGACACGGCGACGATCCACGTCGTCATGGACACCTCGATCGAGCCGACCGGCGACGTGGTCGGGCCGGTGCTCGCGGCGTTCGAGGACCCGTCCGTCGTCGCCGCGGGCGGCTGGGGCGTCGACGTCGCCGAGGATTGGCTCGTGTTCGACGACGCGGAGCCGGGCGACGTGGACGCGCTGCTCGGCTACCTCTTCGCGGTACGCCGCAGCGCGGGGCTGGCGACGCCGCCGCACCCGAAGGCGCGGTTCTACCGCAACGCCGACATGGAGTGGTCGTTCGCGCTGCGCGAGGCCGGCGGCCGGGTGGTCATGACGCCGCCGCTGCCCGCGACGAAGCACCGGCACCGCGGCTACCACGACACCGACCCGGCTTACCGCGACAAGGAGTCCAAGCGCACGTACGACCGGTTCCTCCAGCGGTTCCGCGGCCGCGACGACCTGCGGGCGGTCCGCCGGTAGTCAGGACGGGTCATTTCCGCGGAAACCGCTCCACCCGGGCCGCGGGCATGACGAGGATGGCTCCATGTTCGCGACGCTGATCGTGCTGACCGCCGTACTGCTGGCCGCCGTCGGCCTGCGGGCCGAGCGCCGCCGCCGGACCGTCGAGCTCTGGGCGTGCAACGCCGCCGCCGCCGCGCTGCTCGCGGCCACCGTCGCCGGCCACGCCGTCGGCCGCCTCACCTGACCCGCGCCGCCCGCCACAACGCGCCCGTCCCCGTTGCTACCGGTGAGTACCGGCTGCGGGCTGAGCACGAACCGGTGACCTGCGACGCCGGTACTCACCGGTAGCCAGTCCGGCGGCGGTCTCCTGCACAATGTCCCGGTGACGCAGCCCCCTCCTCGCCACTGGCTCCTCGGCTACCGCCTGCTCCGCCTCCGCCTGCCCGAGCAGTACCGCGCCTGGGTGGCCGAGGACGTCGAGGGCCGAGCGTTCATGCCGTGGCAGGTCGCGCGGACCCTCCTCTGGCTCGTCGCGGCGATCGTGCTGTACGCCGTGGGCCAGCGCGCGACGTACCGCTGGCCGGGCGGGCGGACGCTCGTGTACCTGCTCATCGTCGCGGTCGCGTACGCGGCCTTCGGCAGCCGCGCGACGCTGGTGCGCAAGACGCTGAAGTGGCAGCGCGTCGACAGGCGCGGCAACCCGCGCGCGCCCAAGCGGCTCGCCCTCCTCGGCAACGTCGAGGCGGTCCTGCTCGCGGTCGCGGTGCTGGTGGCGTTCACCGGGGCGGCGGCGTTGCTGGGCGCGGCGCTGCGCCCCGCGGCGGTCGCCGAGTGCCTCCCGCCCGACCCGGACACCCTCCAGCGCATCACCGCCGGCATCAGCCAGCCCGGCACGTCGGTCGTCGTGGCCCGGTCGCTGCCGGACTCCACCGGCGAGCTGGTCGGCGTCATTCTCCGGAAGAACACGAAGGCCCCGGGGGCCAAGACGGCCGAGAGCCGGCTCGAGCTGATCGAGGTGGAGGGGCCGCAGATCTACGCGTTCAAGTTCAAGGGCATCACGTCGTGGATGTCGTTCCCCGAGCCGCCGAAGACGACCGACCAGGCCATCACGGGGGCGCTCAGGCAGGTCGTCCTCTGCCTGGGGCAGGTCTCGTCTACCTGAGCACCGCCGCCATCCGCTCGACGCCACGGCGCAGGTCGTCGTCGCCGAGGGCGTACGACAGCCGCGCGTACCCCGGCGCCCCGAACGCCTCCCCTGGCACGATCGCGACCTCCGCCTCGTCGAGCAGCAGCTCGGCCAGCTCCGCGCTCGTCCGCGGCGTCCGGCCCCTGATCTCGCGGCCGAGCACGCCGTGCAGCGAGGGGAACGCGTAGAACGCGCCGAACGGCTCGGGGCAGCTCACCCCCGGGATGTCGTTGAGCATCCGGTGGATCAGGCGGCGCCGGCGGTCGAACGCCGCCCGCATCTCCGCCACCGCGGAGAGGTCGCCGGAGACGGCCGCGAGGGCGGCGGCCTGGGCGACGTTGGAGACGTTGCTGGTCGCGTGCGACTGGAGGTTGGTCGCGGCCTTGACGACGTCGGGCGGCCCGATCATCCAGCCGACCCGCCACCCCGTCATCGCGTACGTCTTGGCGACGCCGTTGAGGACGACGCAGTTGTCGCGCAGCCCGGGGACGACGACCGGCATCGACACGTGCTCCGCGTCGCCGTAGACGAGATGCTCGTAGATCTCGTCGGTGACGACCCAGACGCCGTGCTCGTCCGCCCAGCGGCCGATCGCCTCCACCTGCTCCGGCGGGTAGACGGCGCCGGTGGGGTTCGACGGCGAGCAGAACAGCAGCAGCTTGGTCCGCTCCGTGCGCGCCGCCTCGAGCTGCTCGACGGTGACGAGGTAGCCGGCCTCTGCGGTCGTCGGGACCACGACCGACGTGCCGCCCGCGAGCGCGATCGCCTCGGGGTACGTCGTCCAGTACGGCGCGGGCAGCAGCGCCTCGTCGCCCGGGTCGAGCAGCGTGGCGAACGTGTTGTAGACCGCCTGCTTGCCGCCGTTGGTGACGAGCACCTGCTCGGCGCTGACGTCGTACCCGCTGTCGCGCTTGGTCTTGTCCGCGATGGCCGAACGCAGCTCGGGCAGGCCCGGGGTCGGCGTGTACTTGTGGAACCTCGGGTCGGTCGCCGCGCGCCGGGCCGCCTCCACGACGTGCGCCGGCGTCGGGAAGTCCGGCTCGCCGGCGCCGAAGCCGATCACGTCTCGGCCCTGCGCCTTGAGCGCCTTGGCCTTCGCGTCGACCGCGAGCGTCGCCGACTCGGCGATGGAGCCGACCCTCTGCGAAATGCGTGCCATGGAGGTAACCCTACGGCCCGCATAGAGTCTCACCTCGTGATGGACATCGACCCCGAGGTCGTTCGCGCGTGCCAGCGCGGGGAGGCCGGGGCGCTCGACGCCCTGGTGCGCGCCACGTACGCCGACGTGTACGCCCTGGCGTACCGGCTCGTACGCGACCGCGACGAGGCAGCCGACGTGACGCAGGAGGTGTTCGTGCGGGTGATGCGCTCCGTCGTCGGCTTCCGCGGGGAGTCGGCGTTCGGCACCTGGCTGCACCGCGTCACCGTCAACACCGCGCTCACCGCGTTGCGCAAGCGCTCGCGGCGCGCCGTTCCCGGGCGGGAGGCGTTCGGAATGCCGGACTCGGTGCACGACGTGGTCGACCCGGACGCCGGACCAGAGGAGCGCGCCGAGCGCGCGGAGCTGCTCGCCCGCGCCGAGGCCGCCGTCGCCGCGCTGCCCGAGTCGTCGCGCACCATCGTGGTCCTCCGCGACGTCGAGGGGCTCTCGACCGCCGAGGTCGCCGCGCAGACCGGCCTGTCCGAGACGGCCGTCAAGGTCCGTCTGTTCCGCGCCCGCGAACGCCTCCGCGCCTCACTCTCCGACGACTCCGTCACCCCGCTTCCCCGCCGTACCCGAAGGGGCACCGCATGAGCACCCGTCCCGACCCCGTCGCGGTCCCGCCCCGCTGCGCGTCCACCCGCGCCGACCTGCCCGGCCTCGACGGCCACGAGCTGTCGACCCGCCGGGCCACGGAGCTGCGCGCCCACCTGGCCGGCTGCCCCGAGTGCGCGGAGCTGGCGTCGTCCTACCGCTCCGTCCGCCGCACGCTCGCCGACCTGCACCACGTCGCGTCCGCGCCGCCCGCGGGGCTGCTCGACTCGATCCTCGAACGTTCCACGGCGCCGTCGGTGCGCGAGCGCGCCGCCGTGTACGGCCGGGGGGCCGTCAGCGGCGCGCGGCCGAAGGTCATCGCGGCCGGCGCGGGCGTCGGCGCCCTGGCCACCGTGGGCGCCGGGCTGCTCGCCTGGCGGGCCCTGCGCGGCCGCCGCGCGGCGGCGTAGCCGCGCCTGCTCCGCGCGGCCAGGGCCGCCCGGGAACTCCGCCGGTTGGCCGCGCGTCCTGACTCCCGTACACTCCACCGTCTGGGCGAATGCTGCCCCTGCCCCGGCCTGCCCGGGGTCGGGTCCGCGGCGCCCGGAAGGGCAGTAGCTCAATTGGTCAGAGTTCCGGTCTCCAAAACCGGCGGTTGGGGGTTCGAGTCCCTCCTGCCCTGCGAGACGACCCCGATGGTGAGGACGTACTGGTGAGCAGCGACAGTG
>JAVEEC010000071.1 GCA_030840645.1 Frankiaceae bacterium | reverse complement strand
AGCAGGTAGCGCGCGCGGGTGCGCCCCTGCTCGTTGACGACCGCGTCGAGCGACTCGATCCACTCGGCGGTCTCGGAGGGGTCGGTGTCGGGGAGCTGGCTCGGGAGTCCGTCGGTGATGAGTCCCGGTCGGGTGCTGTCGGCCACGCCTCCATCCTCGCACTCTCCCCGCGCTTCGGGGGTGCGTCGGCACGGCTCGCTACGGTGCTCCGCGTGAAGTCGACTGTGGTCCGGGTGGAGTCGGGCACGGCGCCCGCGGTCGTCGACCTGACCGCGGAGGCGGCGGCGTTCGTGGCGGGGGAGGGCGACGGGCTGCTCAACGTCTGGGTGCCGCACGCCACCGCCGGCGTCGCGGTCTTCGAGCTGGGCGCCGGCTCCGACGCCGACCTGCTCGCGCTGCTCGACGACCTGCTGCCGCGCGACTACGGCTGGCGGCACCGGCACGGCACGCCGGGGCACGGCCGCGACCACGTGCTGCCGGCGTTCGTGGCGCCGTCGGTCGTCGTCCCGGTGCTCGGCGGCCGGCTCGCGCTGGGGACGTGGCAGTCGGTCGTGCTGGTGGACACGAACGGCGACAACCCGCACCGCGAGGTCCGGCTGTCGTTCCTGGCCGGCTGAGCGCTGCCGGGGTCAGCGGTGGTGGCCGGTGTGCGCGTGGTGGCCCTCGCCGCGCGGGTCGGCGTGCACGAGCGCGCCGGCGAGCCGGGGTACGTCGTGCAGCAGCGCGTGCTCGGCGCGTTCGGCGACGTCGTGTGCCTGGACCAGCGTGAGGCCCGGGTCGAGCACCACGCGGGCCTCGGCGCGCAGCGTGTGGCCGATCCAGCGGATCCGTACCTCGGTCACGTCCTCGACGCCGGGCGCCGTACGCAGCGCCGCCTCGGCCGCGTCGACCAGCGCCGGGTCGACCGCGTCCATCAGCCGCAGGTACACGTCGCGGGCGGCGCGCCGTAGCACCAGCAGGATCGCCAGCGTGATGAGCAGGCCGACGAGCGGGTCGGCGAGCGGGTGGCCGAGCGCCACGCCGACCGCGCCGACGAGGACGGCGAGCGACGTGAGGCCGTCGGTTCGCGCGTGCAGCCCGTCGGCGACGAGCGCGGCGGAGCCGATGTCGCGGCCGACGGAGATGCGGTAGCGCGCGACGACCTCGTTGCCGAGGAAGCCGACCACGCTGGCGGCGGCGACGGCGCCGACGTGGCGTACGCCGTGCGGGTGCAGCAGCCGGACGAACGCCTCGTAGCCCGCCAGCGCCGACGACGCCGCGATGGTGGCGACGATGGCGATGCCGGCCAGGTCCTCGGCGCGGCCGTAGCCGTAGGTGTAGCGGCGGTTCACCGGCCGGCGGCCGAGCGTGAACGCGAGCCAGAGCGGCAGCGCGGTGAGGGCGTCGGCGACGTTGTGCAGCGTGTCGCCGAGCAGCGCGACGCTGCCGCTCAGCACCACCACCGCGCCCTGGAGGACGGCGGTGAGGCCGAGAATCACGAGGGAGATCTGGAGCGCCCGGATGCCGCGCGCGCTGGACTCCAGCGCGGCGTCGACCTGGGTCGCGGCGTCGTGGCTGTGCGGGACGAACAGCTCGCGCAGCCGGGCCAGCGGGCCGCCGCCGTGCGCGTGCTCGTGGCCCTCGTGGCCGTGCTCGCCACCGTGGTCGTGGCCCTCGTGGCCGTGGTCGTGCGGCGAGGACACTTGCGCTCTCCTCCCCGGCCCGTGTGGACTACCGACTGTAGAGCGGACCGGCCGGTCCGCGCGGACGAGCAAGGGAGTCGTACGTGGTCACCGCGGGACCCGCGGAGGGCGAGCGCACCGCCGCCGACCGGCTCGGCATCACCGCCGGGATGGCGGTGCAGGAGGTCGGTCGCGACGACGACTCCGACACCGCGCTCGTGGAGGCGATCGCCGCCCGTACCGGCACCGACCTCGTCCCGGAGGACAGCGACGACGTCGTGGACGTCGTGCTGCTGTGGTTCCGCGAGGACGACGGGGACCTGGTCGACGCGCTGATGGACGCGCGGACCCGGCTCGCCGACACCGGCGCGATCTGGGTGCTCACCCCCAAGTCCGGCCGGGACGGCCACGTCGAGCCGAGCGACATCCTCGACGCGGCGCCGACGGCGGGGCTCGTACAGACGTCCAGCGTGTCGGCGTCGAAGGACTGGGCCGCCGCGAAGCTCGCGGTGCCCAAGGGCCAGCGCTCCCCGCGGCACCGCTGATGGTCGAGGTAGGCCAGTTGGCGCCGGAGTTCGCGCTGAAGGACCAGAACAACCAGGTCGTCTCGCTCGCCGACTTCCGCGGCGTCAAGAACGTCGTGCTCGTCTTCTACCCGCTGTCGTTCACCGGTGTCTGCGAGGGCGAGCTGTGCGCGCTGCGCGACGGCATCGAGGACTTCAGCGGCGACGACGTCGTCACTCTCGCCGTCTCCTGCGACAGCACCGCGGTGCACAAGCGGTGGGCGGACGAGCAGGGCTTCACGTTCCCGCTGCTCGCCGACTTCTGGCCGCACGGCGAGGTGGCCCGGCAGTACGGCGTGCTCGACGAGAAGATCGGCCTGGCTCTGCGCGGCACCTTCATCGTCGACAAGCAGGGCAAGGTCGCCTACA
>JAVEEC010000063.1 GCA_030840645.1 Frankiaceae bacterium | reverse complement strand
GCAGCGCCGAGCCGAGCGCGCGCAGCGCGATGACGCGGGAGCGTACGTCCTCCGCGGGCGTCTCCACCGCGCGGCGCGCGACGGCCAGCGCCTCCTCGGGCCGCGCGCAGTCGAGCAGCGTTCCCGCGTAGTGCGCCAGCGCCTGGCGCATCGGGAACAGCAGCGTCGGGCGTTGGGGCGTCTCCGCGATCTCCCCGAGAACGACCAGCGCCGAGTCGAGCGACCCGCGCGCGCGGTCGACCAGCGCGAGCACCACCTGGCAGCCGATCTCGGCGTGGGGCTCGAGCCCCATCGTCCGCGCGACCTCGACAGCGACGAGCGCGGCCTCCTGCGCCTCGTCCAGCGAACGGTCCCAGTAGTGCGACCAGGCCAGCATCGTCAGCGCGAGCATCCGGCTGCTCGGCAGCCGGGCGGCCTCGGCGACCGCCAGCGCGGAGCGGAGGTACGCCGTCGCGGCCGCGCCGTCGCCGCCAGCCCGCGCCGCCATGCCGCGCGCGATCCGCGCCATCGCGCCGCCCCACGTCTCCCCGATCTCGGCGAACAGCGCCACGGCCCGGTCCGCGCCGCGGACGGCACCGCTCACGTCGCCGAGCTCGCTCGCCGCCATCGCGTCGATCGTCAGCGACGCGGCCAGGCCCCACCGGTCGCCGATCTCCTCGGCTCGCGGCACCAGCTCGCGGCAGAGCGCCCGCGCGGTCCCGAGCCGCCCCTGGAGCAGCCGGACGAACGCCTCCGTCCCGGCCGTCCACGCCATCCCCGACACGTCCTCGAACGCCGCGAACGTCTCCATCCCGCGCGCCAGCATCGTGTCGGCGCGGTCGTAGTCGCCGCGCGTCGTGGCGTTCCACGCGAGGTGCTGCAACGCCCACCCGATGCCCCGCGCGTCGTCCGCCGCCTCGGCGAGGGCGAGCGCGTCGGCGAAGCGGGACTCCGCGTCGCGCAGCCGTCCGGCGTAGTAGTCGACCAGACCGAGTTGCCTCGTCGCCTCGCCCGCGCACCGGTCGTCGCCCGCGTTCACCGCGGCCCCCAACGCGAGCCCGAACGCGGCCGCCGCGCCCTCGTCGTCGCCGCGCTTGTGGCGTACGTCGCCGAGGACGAGCAGCGCGGCCGCGGACTCGGGCAGCGTGTCGAGCAGCGCGTCGGCCTCGTCCAGCCGGTGGCAGCCGGCCAGCGCCTGCGCGTACGCGAGCCGCGCGTCCTCGCCGAGCGGGGCGAGGCCGGCGGCGCGGGCGAGCAGGTCGGCGGCGTTGAGGTTCTCGTCGCGGGTCAGCGCGGCCTGCCCGAGCCGCGCCAGCGCGGCGGACCCGGCGTCGCGCGCGGACCACGCCGGGTCGTCCGGCGCGAGGCCCATCTCCGTCGCGAGCGCGACCGAACGTTCGGCGTGCCGCGCGACGTCGTCGTCCGGCAGGCCGGCGGTCAGCGCGACCCGGGCGTGCCGCCGGGCGCGGCCGGCCTTCGGGATGCCGGCGTACGCGACCTCGCGGGTCAGCATGTGGCCGAAGACGTACGTCCCGTCGTCGCCGGTCCTGAGGATGTCGCGCTCGACCAGGACCGCGAGCCGTTCCGCGACGGCGTCGCCGCCGATCGTCTCGGGCCGGAACTCCAGACCCGCGACAGCGGCGTCGCGCAACGCTTCCTTCGCGCCCGCGTCGAGCCCGTCGATGCGCGCCGCGAGCACCGCGTGGACACCCGCGGGGAGAACGTCCTCCGGCAGCCCGCTCGCGAGCCGCCACCCGCCGGCCTCGCGGCGCAGCAGGCCGCGGTCGACGAGCAGGTGCAGCAGCTCGGCCAGGAAGAACGGGTTGCCCTGTGCCCGCGACAGCAGCGCGTGCCGCGACTCCGCGTCGAGCGCGGCGCCGCCGAGGTACGCGCGGAGGAGGCGTTCGGCGGCGGCGTCCTCCAACGGCTCCAGCCCGAGCACCGACGGGCCGGGCAGGCCGTCGAGCCAGGCCAGGTGCGCGTCGTCGACGAGGTCGCCGCGGCCGAGGGCGACGAGCAGCAGCGGCCCGGTGACCTTCGCGACGGCCGTCGCGAGCAGCGACCGCAACGGCGTTCCCGACCAGTGCAGGTCGTCCACCACGACGACGAGCGGGCCGTCGGCGGCCAGCGCCTGCAGCAGCCCGATCACGCCCGCGACCGCGTCGTCCTCGGCCGAGCCGGGGTCGCCAGGTGTCGCGCTGGCCCGTACGCCTGCGCCCTCGCCGGAGAGGCCGAGCAGCGACAGCAGCCGATCGGCGAAGAGCCCCTGCGACCAGGCCAGCGGCGACGGGTGGCCGAGCCGCGCGACCGTACGCCGGACCCGGTCGCTCGCGGTCCGCGCGTCGTCGGCGTCGGTGATGCCGCACGCCGTCCGCACGATCTCCACGACCGGCGCGAGGTCGCGGCCCTCGCCGTACGGCGTGCACCGGCCCCAGAGCACGCGCGACCGGGACAGCTCCCCGGCGAACCGCGCCAGCTCGCTCGCCAGCCGCGTCTTGCCGACGCCCGCGTCGCCGGTCACCAGGACGGTGGCCGGGAGCCCGGTGTCGACCACGTCGTTGAGGCGGCTCACCAGCAGCCCCAGCTCGGCCTCCCTGCCGACGAACGGCGCCTCGTCGCCGAGCCCACTGCGCGATGCCGGGCGCGCGCGGAGGTCGAGCAGCTCGTACGCCGCCACCGGCTCCCGCTTGCCCTTCAGCCGCAACGGAGCCGGCGCCCGCCACGACGCCGCCTCCATCGTTGCGGCCGCCGTCGCGCGGCCCGCCAGGACGACGCCGACGCCGGCCGCGTCGGAGAGGCGCGACGCGGTGTTCACGGTGTCACCGACGACGGTGTACGCGAGCGCGCCCTGCATCCCGGCGAGCACCTCGCCGGTGTTCAGCCCGACGCGCAGGCCGAGCCGGGTGCCGCCGCCCGCCTCGTCCGCGACCAGGCGACGTACGGCGGCCTGCATCCGTACTGCCGCGCGGACCGCGCGTTCCGGGTCGTCCTCGTGCGCGACCGGCGCGCCGAACACCGCCATGATCCCGTCGCCGGTCAGCTTGTCGACGTGGCCGCCGTACGCCTGCACAGCCTGCGCGAGAGCGGTGAGCATCCGGTCGGTGACGACCTTGACGCGTTCCGGGTCGAGGTCCTCGGCCCACGCCGTGAAGTCGGACAGGTCGCCGAACAGCACCGTGACGATGCGGCGTTCGGACAGCTCGCTCCCCGCCGCCGAGTCCAGGTCGAGCCCGCTGCCGCAGGAGAAGCAGAACCGCGCGCCAGGCACGGTCGGCGTCCCGCAGGCGGGGCAGTTCACGCGCGCTCCGCCAGCAGGTCGAGCACCGCCCGAACGCTCTGCTCCGCCGCGCCCCAGAGCACCGGGTCGACGTCGGCGTAGACGCGTTCGACGACCTCGCGTGGCGTCTTCGCACCCGCCTCGACGGCCGCGCGCACCTGCGCCTCGCGCTCCGCGCGGTGCGCCAGGTAGTAGGCGATCACCGTCGCCGGGTCCTCGACCACCGGGCCGTGACCCGGCAGCAGCCGCGTCGCGCCGACATCGGCCAGCCGCTTCAACGAGTCCAGGTAGTCGCGCATCCGCCCGTCCGGGTACGACACCATCGTCGTCCCGCGGCCGAGCACGTGGTCCCCGGTGAGGACGGCGCCGTCGTCCGGCAGCACGAAGCAGACGTGGTCGCTGCTGTGCCCGGGCGTCGCCAGCACGCTCACCCGCAGCCCGTCGACCTCGACCCACTCGCCGTCGCCGAGCCCCTCGTCGCCGAGCCGGTGCGCCGGGTCGACCGCGCGGACGGGGACGCGCAACGACTCCGCCAGCCGCTTGGCGCCCGCGCTGTGGTCGGGGTGCCCGTGGGTCAGCAGGACGAGCGCCGTGTCGCCTGCCTCCGCCCGCACCCGGTCGAGGTGCGCGTCGTCGTCGGGTCCCGGATCCACGACGACCGTGCGGCCCTCGTCAGCGGACAGCAGCCAGGTGTTGGTGCCCTCCAGCGTCATCGGCCCGGGGTTCGGCGCGAGGACGACGCGGGTCGTCGTCACGCGGGGTACCCGGGGTCGCCGGGCAGGAGCAGCAGCACGTCGTCGCCGTCCACGACGATGCGCGGCAGCACCCGCTTCACGTCGCGGTCGGTGGCGGCCGCGAGCACCTCGGCCACCGACGAGTACGCCCCGATCTCGGCCAGCGTGAACACCGTCGGCGGCAGCATCCCCAGGTCGCCCCGCGCGTGGCGTTCGACGGCGTCGCGCGGTGCGACCCACTCGCTCGCGTCACTCTCCCCGCGGAAGTGCACCGGCTCCTGGCCCTCCGGCAACGCGGCCACGAAGAACCGCGTGTCGAACCGCTTCGGCTCGATCTCCGGCGTCACCCAGTGCGCCCACGGCCGCAGCAGGTCGGCGCGCAGGACGAGACCGTTGCGCGCCAGCACCTCCGCCATCGACGCCGAACGGTCCAGCAACGCCGCCTGCTCCCGCCGCAGCAGCTCGCGGTCGTCGGGCACCGGGCTCGCGAGCAGCACCCCCGACTCCTCGAACGTCTCCCGCACCGCCGCCGCGACCAGCCCGCGCGCCAGCGACTCGGACGCGGACAGGGGAGCGGCCCACGCGGCGGCGGGCGGCCCGGCCCAGGCGATCTCGGCGTCGCCGTCGCGCGGGTCGACCGACCCGCCGGGGAACACGTACATGCCGCCCGCGAACGCCATCGACCCGACCCGCCGCAGCAGGTACGCCTCGATGCCACCCGCCACCGCGTCGCGGAGCAGCACGACCGTCGCGGCATGACGCGGCTCGGCCACGTCGACGCCGCCGGAGGCGACCGCGCGGGCGCGTTCGTGCAGCTCGGGTGGGAGTCTCCGCAGTTCCGCCATCGGCCGGATCGTACGCGTCGGTAGGGTGGCGCCCATGAGACGAGGGGCGGGGGTGCTGGCCGCGCTCGCACTCACCGCCTGCACGTCCGGCAACGCGGGCGCGCCGGCCGCGCGACCGAGCGCGACGGCGCTGCGCACGCTACCCGCGACGACGCCGGCCCCGGCCCGGTCGCCGCTCGCGTTCCCGCACCCGCCGGGGTCGATCACGTTGGTGTTCGGCGGCGACGTCGACCTCGACCGCACGACGCGCGACGCCATCGCGGCCGGGGGTGTCGACGCCCCGTGGCGCTACATCGCGCCGACCATCCGCGCGGCCGATCTCGCATTCCTCAACCTCGAGTGCACGGTCTCGCGGCGCGGCAAGCCGGAGATCAAGACCTACACGTTCCGCGGCGACCCGAGCGCGCTGGCCGGGGCGAAGAACGCCGGGGTCGACGTGTTCTCCCTGGCCAACAACCACACGATGGACTACGGGTTCGACGCGTTCGCGGACACCATCGCGAACGTCCGCGCCACCGGCATCAAGACGACAGGCGGCGGCCGCGACCTCGCCGAGGCGCAGGCGCCCGCCGTGTTCACCGTCAACGGGCGGCGGATCGCGTTCCTCGGCATCTCCGCGTTCATCCCGGCGCCGAAGTGGAAGGCGACGCCGACGCATCCGGGGTTCGCGTACGACGACGACGTGCAGATCACCAAGCAGGTCCGCGCGGCGAAGCGGGTCGCCGACATCGTGATCCCGTTCTTCCACTGGGGCGTCGAGTACACGTACGCGCCGAACGCCGAGCAGCGCCGCGCCGCGCGCACCGCCATCCGCGCCGGCGCCACGATGGTGATCGGCGCGCACCCGCACGTCTACCAGCCGGTCGAGGTCTACCAGGGGCGGCTCGTCGCGTGGAGCCTCGGCAACCTCGTCTTCCAGTCCACGCCGAAGGCCGTCCACACCCAGCTGCTCAAGGTGACGATCAACCGCGACGGCTCGGTCGACTGGGCGACGGAGCCGTACCTCGTCACCGCCGGCGTGCCGCACCCCGAGCCGAGCCGCAAGCCCCACACCGGCCACGTCCCGGCCTGACGCCCGTACCTCCGCCGCCCGCGTGCCGTCGCTACTAGTGAGTAACGGCGCCGTCGTTCACCAACCGCCGCGTGCGCCGGGCCGCTACTCACCAGTAGCGACCCGGCCCCCTGCGGTCCCGACTCTCCGTGGCTACCGGTGGGTACCGACGTCGCCGCTCACCGCTTGGGCGCGTCGTCCAGTCCGTACTCACCGGTAGCGCGCGCGCCGACGGGGAGCTCGCCGGTCGTGGGCATGCGCAGCTCGTCCAGCATCCCGACCAGCTCGCGGACCATCGGCCGGATGACCGGCAGCTTCGCGATCCCGACCAGCCGCTCGACGATCGGGACGGTCTTGTCGATCAGCGCGTACGTGTTGGCGCAGCCCTCGGACGAGTCGTGGACCCAGTACAGGATCACGCCCATCTCGTAGAGCCAGAGCAGCTCAGGCAGGTCGTCGCGCAGGTCCTTCCCTACGCGCAACGACGAGCCGTCGACGACCTCGGCCATCAGCGCGATCGCCTCACCGCGCAACGGCGCGGACTCCGGGGAGAACGGGCTCAGGGGGCTCTCCGGGTCGGCCGCGCTGGTGAACAGCTTGGTCGACAGCCGCCGGTACGGCATCGCGCTGTCGACCTTGGTGCGGACCAGCGTCCGCAGCCGTTCGCCGAACTCCTTCGTGCCGTCCAAGGCGCTGCCGAGCACCGCCAGGTGGTCGGCGTGGTTGCGCTCGTAGAACGCCAGGATCAGCTGGTCCTTCGACGCGAAGTAGTAGTACGCGTTCCCGACCGCGACGCCGGCTGCTTGCGCGATCTGGCGCATCGTCGTGTCTGCGTACCCCTGGGTACGGAACAGGTCCAGGGCCGCATCGAGGATGCGTTCCCTGGTCTGCTCTCCCTTGGACGTCCGGCCGGCGGGCTCCATCAGCCGACCAGGCTACCCAGTCCGGTCCGGTGCCGGGACACCCAGAGCACGAACCGCTTCGCGGCCGGCAGCATCCCCGGCTGTGCCAGCCGCAGCGCCGCCGCGCGGTACCGCTTCAGCGCCCACAGGCACATCAGCCACCCGCGCTCGTCGTAGTACACCTGGCCGCCGTCGCCGATGACGGTCAGCTGGTTGCGGGTGGCGTCGTGGTCGATGCCGGGGAACGCCACCAGCGCCGCCGGCGACCCCGCCGCGCAGAACGTCAGCGGCACGTACTGCGGCTGCGACGCGAGCCACCACGCCGCCCGGCAGCAGAGCTGGCAGGTCGGGTCGTACAGAACAGTGAGGCGGTCCATGACGCGCCCCTACCCGGCGACGTACGCGTTCGGCTCGACCGGCGGCGGCGCCATGCCGATCGTCGTCCGCGTGCGCAGCTTGTTGAACACGTACAGGTTGAAGAAGTGCATCGCGCCGAGCACCAGCAGCACCATGCCGATCTTGCGGGACAGCGCCTCGATCGACTGGCCCGCGTTCTCCAGGCTCTGCGTCGTCTTGAGGGCCAGCGACACGTACCCGAGGTTGACCAGGTAGAAGCCGACGACCAGCAGGTGGTTGACCGAGTCGGCCAGCTCCTCGTTGCCGTGGAACGCGTCCACGAGGAACGTCCGGCCGTTGCGGTGCAGCGTCTGCGCCACCCACGAGGTGAGCCCGATGCTGATGGCGAGGTAGACCAGGTAGGTCACGACCTTGATGTTCATGCCCCTGTCCCTTCGGTAGTTGAACGTGTTCAAAACAGAAGGTAGAGGGCAGCGCGGAGCAGGTCAAGACTTTTTTGAACGTGTCCTAGAACTTGCTAGGAGACCTCGACGACGAGCTCCACCTCGACGGGGGCGTTCAGCGGCAGCACGGCGACGCCGACCGCGCTTCGGGCATGCCGCCCGGCCTCGCCGAACACCTCGCCGAGCAGCTCGCTCGCGCCGTTGACGACGCCGGGCTGGCCGTAGAACCCGTCGGCGCTCGCGACGAACCCGACCACCTTGACGACGCGGACGACCGAGTCGAGGTCGGCGACGGAGGCGACGGCGGCGAGGGCGTTGAGCGCGCAGGTCCGCGCCAGGTCCTTCGCGTCCTCGGCCGTGACGTCGGAGCCGACCAGTCCTGTCGCGACGAGCTGGCCGTGCACCATCGGGAGCTGGCCGCTCGTCCAGACGAGGGAGCCGTTGCGAACGGCGGGAACGTACGCCGCCACCGGCGGCACGACGTCGGGCAGCGCCAGGCCGAGCTCGGCCAGGCGGTCGGCGACGGCGCTCACGGCTTGGGCCGCTTCAGGTACGCGACGAGCTGCTCGGCGCTCGGGCCTGGCACGACGGCGACCAGCTCGTAGCCGTCGTCGCCCCAGGTGTCGAGGATCTGCTTGGTCGCGTGGACCAGCAGCGGCACGGTGACGTACTCCCATTTCTGCATGGGCGCACCCTACCGAGCGGGCGCTACGGCCCCGGCGTCACGCAGCTCGGCGTACCGGCGACGTACCGCCCGTTGTGAGCGGTGGCGTCGATCTCGAGGGCGATCCCACCGGCCAGGGCGGCGGACCCGTCCGGCGTCGTGTGCCGGTCGCTCGCGGGGCCGGCGTAACGGCTGCTCGACACCATGACGTTCGACAGCACCATGCCCTTCGTGATCCGCAGGACCGGCGTGAACACGGCCAGTGGGACCGTCATCCGGACCTCGCGGCGCGCCACGTCGAGGCGGACGTTCGGCAGGCCGATCATTCGGCTCGTCGTGCTCGTGCCGCCGGGCCGGCCGGTGACCTTGGCGACGTAGCCGCCGGTCCCGTCCGGGCTGGTCGCGCCGAAGACGCCGAAGCCGGTGCCGCCGATCCAGAGCTCCACGTAGTACGCCCGCCCGGTGGGCGAGTCGGTGTCGACGTCGCGCAGCGTCGCGGTCCTGACGACCGCGGTGAGGTACGTCGCGTTCGTCGCGATGTCGGCGCTCACGACGTCGAGGTCGCCGTCGCCGGTGAGGCCCCACACGTTCTCGTCGCCGGCGGCGTCGGTGACCACGCGGCAGGACCGCGGTACGGCGCCGGCCGCGGGCGCGAGCCCGAGCAGCGCGAACGCCATTACGACGGCGCCGGAGCGCACAGCCATGACGACCTCCCGTAGGGCCGGGGCTCTCCCGTTGCCGATGAGAGCCGCCGGCCGGCCGGATGGTTCAGGCGGTCTTGCGGCGCAGCCGGCGGCGCTGGAGCTCGTTGAGCCCGCCCCAGATGCCGTGCGGCTCGCCCGCGTCCAGCGCGTACTCCAGGCAGTGGTCGAGGACCGGGCAGCGCGCGCAGAGCGCCCGGGCCCGACCCTCCCGCCGGTCCTTCTCGTCCTTGCGCTCGAGATGCGCCGGAGCGAAGAAGTGGACGGCGTCCTCGCCGCGGCATAGCGCGTCGATCCGCCAGGTCGTGTCCTCGTACATCGCAGTCACCCCCCGGCGCCCGCGTTGCTAGGGGGTGCGGACGCCACGCTACTTAGATGCTCGGAAGGCGGCCGAGGTTCAGGCGACCGTCACATTCGAGTAGACGCCGCTGCGGGCGGAAAGGTTGCCTGGGTCCTACTTGATCTTCGCGGCGGCGTTCTGCGCGGCCGTCTCGAAGAACCGCAGCATCTCCACGGGGAACGGCATGACCAGCGTCGAGTTCTTCTCCGCCGCGACCTCGACCACGGTCTGGAGCAGGCGGAGCTGGAGCGCGCCGGGGTTCTCCGACATGGCGACGGCGGCCTCGGTCAGCTTCTGCGACGCCTGCAGCTCGCCCTCGGCGGCGATGATCCGCGCGCGGCGCTCCCGCTCGGCCTCGGCCTGGCGCGACATGGACCGCTTCATCGTCTCGGGCAGCTGGACGTCCTTCACCTCAACCAGGTCGATCTTGATGCCCCACGGCGCCTCGGTGAGCGCGTCGATGATCGCCTTGAGCTGGGCGTTGATCGCCTCGCGGTTGGAGAGCACGTCGTCGAGGTCGCTCTGGCCGATGACCGAACGCAGCGAGGTCTGCGCCACCTGGCTGGTCGCGAACAGGTAGTTCTGGACGTTGACGATGGCCTTCAACGGGTCGATGACGCGGAAGTACACGACGGCGTCGACGCGCAGGGTGACGTTGTCGCGGGTGATGCCCTCCTGGGCGGGGACGCCCATCGTCACGACCTGCATGTTGACCTTCACCAGCCGGTCGACGAACGGCACGATGACGTTCAGTCCCGGGCCCTTGATCTCCGACCGGACGCGGCCGAGCCGGAACACGATGCCGCGCTCGTACTCCTGCACGATCCGCAGGCCCATCAGGACCGCGATCAGGAACACGACCGCGAGGAAGATCAGCAGTCCGACGACGACGTTCATGGTCACCCCTCCGCCGGGATCGGCTCGACGTCCAAGACGAACGCCGCCTCGTCGATCCCCGTGATGCGGACCGGTGTCCCGGCCGCGACCGGACCATCCCACCCCACGGCCCGTGCGCGCCACAGGGCGCCGTCGACGAGGACGTGGCCCTGCGGGTTCAGGGTGCTGCGGACCTCGCCCTCGGTGCCCACCAGCGCGCCGCCGGCCCCGGCCTGGCCGCGGATCGCGCGCAGCACCACCGTCATGACCACGCCGTAGAACACCAGCGAGCCGGCGGTGCCGGCGACGATCGCCCAGAGCGCCGGGCGCAGGGCCGGTCCGGTGGTGTGCACCAGCCACCAGCTGCCCGCCGCGAGAGCGACGGCGCCGGCCCAGGTGACGGCCCCGAGGGCGTTCCTGCGGACGTCGAGCGCCATCGCCCCGACACCGGCGAGAACGAGCGCCAGGCCGACCGGGTTGGTGGGCATGGACACCAGGCCGTACGCCGCCAGCGCGACGAGCAGCGCGCCCGCATACCCCGCCGGGCCGAACCCCCGCTGGAACGCCTCGAACACCATCGCCGCGATGCCCGCGAGCAGCAGCAGGTAGACCAGCGTCGGGTTGGTGGCGAGCGAGTGCCGCGCGCCGACGACGGGGCCCGGCCGGGCGAAGCGGATCGTCGTGACCGCCGGGTCGACGGCGAGCGTGCGGCCGTTGACGGTCTTGCCGTCGAGCGAACGCACCGCCTCGACCAGCGTGCCGGCCGACCCGGTCGCGATGTTCTCGGTGACCAGCTCGTTCGCGCGCACCGTCGCGGACAGCAGCCGCGGCGGGACCCCGGCGACCGGTACGCCGTCCTCGTGCCCGCCCACGCTCGCCGGCAGCGCCGGGCCGACCGTGGCGCCGGGCGCGACGAGCCGGAGGTCGCCCGCGTACCAGACGAGGGCGGCCGCGCCGGACGCGTGCGCACCGCTCGGGCCGACCCAGGTGGCGACCGGAACGGGGGAGTCGGCGACCGTGCGGACGAGGCGTTCGACGTCGGCCTTGACGGTGCCGGAGGAGCTCACCCGCACGACGACGGCGACGTCGTTGCGCTTCGCCGCGCGGTGCAGCTCGCCGACGAGGAACCCGGCGTACGCGGAGTCGAATGCCCCGCTCACCTGCACGATCGTGATGGTCGGGTCGGGCTGCGGCTGCCGCGCCTCGGCCGGGTGCGGCAGCAGTGCCGCGAGGGCGAGGGCGGCGAGCGGGAACAGCCGGGTAGCAAGCCGGCGGGTAGTCGTCACGGTGCC
The DNA here is from genome assembly GCA_030840645.1 of Frankiaceae bacterium. Taxonomy (GTDB): domain Bacteria; phylum Actinomycetota; class Actinomycetes; order BP-191; family BP-191; genus BP-191. Next base: position 8,986 of record JAVEEC010000063.1, on the reverse strand, counting down.
GGAAGTCTACGGGGCGCCGGGCGCTACGCCGTCCTCGGGGCCTGGCGGGCCTTGTTGCCGCCCGCGGCCTTCGCGGCGTACAGCGCCTCGTCCGCCAGCGCCATGAGGTCGGCGGGTACGGCATCCGCGCCAGAACGCGCGGCGACACCGGCGGAGAACGACACCCGCCGCCCGCGCCCCACCCGGCTGGACGGGTGGGTGAGGGTCGACCGCAGCCGGTCGACGACGTCGTACGCCACGTCGGACGCGAGATCGACGAACACGATCCCGAACTCGTCGCCGCCCCACCGGCCGGCCACGTCGCCCGCGCGCAGGCCGCGCCGGAGGACGTTCGAGACGCCCACCAGCGCGGCGTCGCCCGCGGGGTGGCCGAGGGTGTCGTTCAGCGCCTTGAACCGGTCCAGGTCGAGCAGCACGAGCGACACGGTCGCGCCGGTCCGCCGGGCGCGGGCGGTCTCGCGGTCGAGCGCCTCGCCGAGGCCGCGGCGGTTCAGCAGGCCGGTCAGCGGGTCGGTCCGCGCCAGCGCGGCCAGCTCGTCGCGCAGCACCGACTCGCTCGCGGCCGCGAGCTGCCAGACGAGGAGGTCCCACAGCCGGTCGCACACGCGGTAGTCGTGCCCGGCGCCGACCAGCTCCTTCACGACCTCGAACCGGCAGCCGGACAGGCCCGCGAGCCGGTCCAGGCCCTCGACCTTGGTCAACGCCGTGGGCAGGGCGGGCAGCGGCTCGCCCGCGGTGAGCGCGGCGGCGGCTGCGAGCAGCCAAGAACGGGCCGCGTCGCGCAGCGTCGCGGCCGACCCGGTCAGGTCGATCACCCGACTCCGACGCTTCGGGACGCTCATGGACCAAGCATCACCCAACGGGCGGCCCGGCGCGCGTTACGACACCCGCCGTGGGTACTGTCGGCTGCGTGGCGTTCTTCCCGGGTACCCGGCTGCACGTCGTCACCGGCAAGGGGGGGACGGGCAAGACGACGGTCGCGGCGGCGCTCGCCGTCGCCCTCTCGCGCGGCGGCCGGCGGGTGCTGATCGCGGAGGTCGAGGGGCGGCAGGGGCTGGCGCCGTTGTTCGGCCGGGGGCCGCTGCCGCACGGCGAGACCGAGGTCACGCGGACCGAGGGCGGCGGCTCGGTCTCGGTGATGCCGGTCGACCCCGAACGCGCGCTGATCGAGTACCTCGACCTCTTCTACCACCTGGGCCGCGCGGGCAAGGTGCTGCAGAAGATGGGCGCCGTCGACTTCGTCACGACCATTGCGCCCGGGCTGCGCGACGTGCTCCTCATCGGCAAGGTCAAGGAGGCGGCGGTCCGGCGTTCCGGCTCAGGCCGCTACTACGACGCCGTCGTGCTCGACGCGCCGCCGACCGGGCGGATCGTGCGGTTCCTCGGCGCGACCGACGAGGTCGCGCAGATCGCCAAGGTCGGGCCGATCCGCACGCAGTCCGAGCAGGTCATGGCGCTGCTGCGCGGCGACGAGTCGGCGGTCCACCTGGTGACGTTGCTCGAGGAGATGCCGGTCCAGGAGACCATCGACGGCGCGGGCCACCTAACCGGCGCGGGGCTGCCGCTCGGCGCGGTCGTCGTCAACAAGGTGCGTCCCGAACGCCTCACCAAGGCCGACCTGACCCGGGCGGCGCAGGGCAGGCTGGACCTCGACGCGGTCGGCGCGACGCTGGCCGAGGCCGGGCTGACCGAGCCCGGGCTCGCCAAGGTGCTGGCCGACGAGGCCGCGGAGCATGCGCGCCGCGTCGCGTTGCAGCAGCAGGAACGCCGCGAGCTGGCCGACCTCGACCTGCCGCTGGTCGAGCTGCCGCTCGTCCCGGAGACCGTCGACCTCGGCACCGTGTCCAGGCTCGCCGACCGGCTCGGGGAGGCGCCGTGACGTTCGACCTCGACGACGTCATCGCGACCAAGGCGATCGTCGTCTGCTGCGGCTCCGGCGGCGTCGGCAAGACGACGACCGCCGCGGCCGTTGCGCTGCGCGCGGCCGAGCGCGGACGCCGGGTCGTCGTCGTCACCATCGACCCGGCCCGCCGGCTCGCGCAGTCGCTCGGCCTGACCGAGCTCGACAACACCCCGCGGCCGGTGCGGAACGCCGTCTCCAACGGCGGCGAGCTGCACGCGATGATGCTCGACATGAAGAGGACGTTCGACGACATCGTCCTCACCCACGCCGACGCCGAGCGGGCCAGGCAGATCCTGGAGAACCCGTTCTACGTGATGCTCTCGGCCAACCTCGCCGGGACCCAGGAGTACATGGCGATGGAGAAGCTCGGGCAGCTGCACGCCACCGGCGAGTGGGACCTGATCGTCGTCGACACGCCGCCGACCCGCAGCGCGCTCGACTTCCTCGACGCGCCGGACCGGATGACGCGGTTCCTCGAAGGCCGGTTCCTGCGGATGGTCATCGCGCCGGCGAAGGTCGGCGGCCGTGTCGGCGCGAAGCTGATGAGCGTCGGCCTCAACACGTTCACCGGCGTCCTCACCAGGATCACCGGCGCCGAGCTGTTGCGGGACCTGCGCGACTTCTTCACGGCGTTCGAGACGATGTTCGGCGGGTTCAGGGACCGGGCCAAGCAGACCTACCGGCTGCTGCAGGACGACGGCACGGCGTTCGTCGTCGTCGCGTCGCCCGAGCCCGCGGCACTGCGCGAGGCGGCGTACTTCGTCGAACGCCTCTCCACCGAGCGGATGCCGTTGGCCGGCGTCGTCGTCAATCGGGTGCACGGCGTACCGCCGGCGCAGCTCTCGCCCGAGCGCGCGATCGCGACGGCGGAGGTACTGGAGGAGCGGAAGAAGCGCGGTCCTGCGGCGGGGCTGCTGCGGCTGCACGCGGACCGGGTGGCGCTGGCCGCGCAGGAGCGGCGGACGATCACGGCGTTCGCGGCGGGGCGGGCGGACGTGCCGCTGGTCGAGGTCCCGGCGATGGCGACCGACGTCCACGACGTGGACGGGCTGCGGCGGGTGGGTACGGCGCTCGCGGGCGGGTCGGCTGCGTAGACCGCGGTCAGTGCGTCAGTACCCGGACCGAGGTCTCGAAGTCGCTGCGGGCGGTCTGCAGCAGTGCCGACCAGGACTTCACGTCGGGCCGGCGGCGGAGCAGCGCGCGGCGTTCCCGCTCGGTCATGCCACCCCAGACCCCGAACTCGACGCGGTTGTCGAGCGCGTCCGCGAGGCACTCCGTACGCACCGGGCAGCCGAGGCAGACCTGCTTGGCCCGGTTCTGCGCGGCCCCCTGGACGAACAGCTCGTCCGGGTCGTTCGTACGGCAGCTTGCGCGGGTGGTCCAGTCCATGAGTCAGGCCCTTCGCTGCCGGATGTCTCGGCGCCGATTTGGTCAGATTTGACCGTACGGAGGGCACCCGCCCGCGCCCATCCCCTCCCAGGACGGTTTGCGGTGGTTCGAAAGGACCAGGCTGGCGAGGGGACTTGTACCGTTCCCGGGTCGCCGAACGTCCCACCGGCTACCCTGGTGGGTACGACTGCCCGGCGCGACCCGCGCCGGTGCTCGGACCCCAGCAGGACCCGGTGACCACCACTCCTTCGTCGGACCGTGCCACGGGCGCGCTTCACCGCGGCGTGCTCGTGCTCGCCATCAGCGTGCTCGCGGGGCTGCTCGTCGCCGGCCTCGCGTTCCCCGTCGTGGGCGGCTTCGGGATGCTCACGAAGGCGGGGGCGGACTCGTTCGGCAAGCTGCCGGCCGAGCTGCGCGAGGACCCGTTGCCGCAACGCTCGAAGATCCTCGCGGCCGACGGCTCGACGCTCGCCGACCTGTATTTCAACGAGAACCGCATCCTCGTCCCGATCTCGCAGATGCCGTCGCACCTGCTGTACGCGCTGGTCGCGATCGAGGACTCCCGCTACTACGAGCACGGCGGCGTCGACCTGCGCGGGCTGGCGCGGGCGTTCGTCCGCAACAGCCAGGCGGGCACCGTTCAGCAGGGCGGGTCGACGATCACCCAGCAGTACGTCAAGAACGTCCTCATCGAGAGCGCGGCCGACAAGGCGGGCAAGAAGGCCGCGGCGGCCCGCTCGACCGACCGGAAGATCCGCGAGGCCAAGTACGCCATCGCGCTCGAACGCCGCTACACCAAGCGGGAGATCCTCGAGAAGTACCTGAACATCGCCTACTTCGGCTCCGGCGTGTACGGCGTCGGCACGGCCGCGCAGTACTACTTCCACAAGCCGGTGCAGGCCCTGACGCTGAGCGAGTCCGCGCTGCTCGCCGGCATGGTCAAGAACCCCCTCGTCTACAACCCGGTGACCAACCCGAAGACCGCCAAGGCGCGCCGCGACGTCGTCCTGCGCCGGATGGTCGAGGTCGGCTTCCTCGACGCGGCGCCCGCGAAGAAGACCATCGCGACGCCGATCGGCAAGCTGGTGCCGCAGAAGCTCTCCGGCATCGAGGACAACAAGGTCGCGCCGGCGTTCCTCGACTACCTGCGCGCGACGTTCCTCGACGACCCGCGGTTCGGGGAGTCGCGGGAGGAGCGGACGTTCAAGCTGTTCCGCGGAGGGCTGGTGATCCAGACGACGCTCGACCCGAAGCTCCAGGCCGCCACGCAGAAGACGCTGGACACGACGCTGCCGCTGCGCAACGACCCGGCGGCCGCGGCCGTCGTCGTCCAGCCGGGCACCGGCGAGGTCCGCGCGATGGCGATGGTCAACCACGACCCCGCGACCGCAAAGGTCAACCTGCCGACCGGTGGTTCGTCGGGGTTCCAGCCGGGGTCGACGTTCAAGATGTTCACCCTCGCGGCCGCGGTCGAGCAGGGCCTGCCGCTGCGGCTCACGCTGAACTCGCCGGCGCGCTACCGCGCCGACCCGGCCGTCTGCAAGAACCCCGCCGACGGCGACTTCAACAACGCCGGCGACAGCGAGGCCGGCAACTTCGACATGCCGAACGCGACCTGGCTGTCGGTCAACACGTACTTCATCCAGCTCGAGATGCGCGTCGGCGTCACCAAGGTCGCCGCGATGGCGCGCCGCATGGGTATCACGCTGCCCGACATCCCGTCGAACGAGTGCTCGCTCACCCTGGGCGCGAAGGAGGTGAAGCCGCTGCAGATGGCGGCGGCGTACGCGACGCTGGCCGCGCAGGGGCTGTACTGCAAGCCGACGCCGATCCGTTCGGTGCGCGCGCCCGGCCAGCCGCTGCTGACGATCGCGCCGGACTGCCACCAGGTGCTCGACCGCGACGTCGCCAACACGGTGACCGCCGTTCTCCGTGGCGTCATCGACGGGCCGAACCCGCACCGGACCGGCAAGGGCGCGCACATCGGCCGCCCTGCTGCCGGCAAGACCGGGACGACGAACGGTCCCTCGGCGGCGTGGTTCGACGGGTACACGCCGGACTTCGCGGCGGCCGTCTGGATGGGGCACCCGAGCGCGCCGGTCCAGCACCCGTTGCACAACGTCCACGGCGTGCGCACGGTCTACGGCGGGACGTTCCCCGCGGCGATGTGGCGGCAGGTCATGGTCGCCGCCCACGAGGGGCTGCCGGCGACCGACTTCGTCGCGCCGCCCGCGTCAACGATCCTCGGCGCGCAGGTGCCGGTCCCGGACCTGCGCGGCATCACGCCGGCGGACGCGAAGAAGGTCCTCGAGGACCTGGGGCTCACGTATGTCCTGGACGTGCGGGCCGTGCACGCGGGCCCGATCCCGGCCGGCCTGGTCGGCGCGCAGAACCCGCCGCCGGGCACCGTCGTCTACAAGGGCACGCAGGTCGTCGTCTTCCTGAGCGACGGCGTCGCGCCGCCGCCGTCCCCGACGCCCACGCCGACGCCGACGCCGGCGCCCAGTGGTTCCGCGTCGCCGATCCCGACGCCCCGGCCGTCCTGCCACGGCAGGCGGCAGTGCCCGACGCCGAGCCCCTCGGGCTCGCCGTCGTCCCGCCCCAAGCCGTAGGTCCGGCTATCCGGACAGGGCACGCTTGACCGCGGCGGCCACCCGGCCGCCCTCGGCCCGGCCGGCGACCTGCGGCGTCACCAACCGCATCACCGCGCCCATCTGCTGCGGCGACGTCGCGCCCGACTCCGCGACCGCCTCCGCGACCAGCGCGTCCAGCTCCTCGTCGGTGAGCTGCGCGGGGAGGTACGCCTCGATCACGCCGCCCTCCGCGACCTCGCGGTCGGCCAGCTCCTGCCGCCCCGCGCCGACGTACGCCTCCGCCGACTCGCGCCGCTTCTTCCCCTCGCGGGCCAGCACCTTCAGCACCTCGGCGTCGTCGAGCTCGCGCGCCTCGCCGCCGGAGACCTCCTCAGTCTTGACCGCCGTCAGCACCATGCGCAGCGTCGCGGTGCGCAGCTCGTCGCGGGCCTTCATCGCCGTCGTCAGGTCGTTGCGCAGCCGGTCCTTGAGGTCGCCCATGGCGCCGATCCTGTCAGACCGGACGGCGTACGGGATCATGGGTCTCATGCGCCTCCTCGCCGCCGCCCCGCTCGCCCTCGCGGGCCTCGGCGCGGGGACGATCGGCTACGCCGCCGGCGTCGAGCGCAACGCGTTCACCCTGCGCCGCGTCGAGGTCCCCGTGCTGCCGCCGGGCACGGCGCCGTTGCGCGTCCTGCACGTCAGCGACGTGCACATGCTGGCGCGGCAGGCGCGCAAGCAGGCGTTCGTCCGGTCGCTGGCCGATCTCGCGCCGGACCTCGTGGTCACGACGGGCGACAACCTGGCGGGACCCGACGGCGTCGCCGCCATCCTGGCCGCGCTGGAGCCGTTGCGGGGGGTGCCAGGGGTGTTCGTGCTCGGCTCGAACGACTACTACGCGCCGAAGCCGAAGAACCCGTTCAAGTACTTCTGGCCGCGGCACAAGCGCGTGATCGGCGAGCCCCTGCCGTGGCGCGCGCTGGTCGAGGGGTTCGAGGAGCTCGGCTGGTACGACCTGACCAACGCCCGCCGCGTGCTCTCCGTCGGCTCCGTCGAGGTGGAGTTGGCGGGAGTGGACGATCCGCATCTGAAGCGCGACCGGCTCGCGGTCGCGGACCCGCCTGTCGACGCTGCGCTGCCGTTGCACGTCGCGTTGGTGCACGCGCCGGAGCCGCGCGCGCTGGACCGGTTCGCGGCGAGCGGCTTCGACCTGATCCTCTGCGGCCACACCCACGGCGGCCAGCTCCGGGTTCCCGGCTTCGGTGCGCTGGTGACCAACTGCGGCATCGACCGGGCCCGCGCCCGCGGGCTGTCGCGGTACGGGCGGGCCTGGCTGCACGTGAGTGCCGGCCTGGGCACGTCGCCGTACGCGCCGGTGCGGTTCGCGTGCCGCCCGGAGGCGAGCCTGCTGACGCTCGTCCCGACCCGCTAGACTGCCGCCTGCTACACCGGGGTGTAGCGCAGCTTGGTTAGCGCGCCACGTTCGGGACGTGGAGGCCGGGAGTTCAAATCTCCCCACCCCGACCACATGTGAGGGCCGTCCTTCGGGGCGGCCCTCACTGGTCTAACGGCGTTCGGACAGCTCCTCGGCGATCAGCTCGGCGATCTGGGCGGTGTTCAACGCCGCCCCCTTGCGCAGGTTGTCGCCGCACACGAACAGCTCCAGCGACTTCGGGTCGTCCAACGCGCGGCGCACCCGGCCGACGTACGTCGGATCGGTGCCGACGACGTCCGCGGGGGTCGGGAACCGTTGCGCCGCAGGGTCGTCCACCAGCTCGACGCCCGGCGCCGCGTCGAGAACGGCGTGCGCCTCGGCGACGGTGACCTCGGCTCCGAACGTCGCGTGCACCGCCAGCGAGTGGGTCGTGACGACCGGCACGCGGACGCAGGTAGCGGACACCCGCAGCGACGGCAGGCCGAGGATCTTGCGCGACTCGGCGCGGACCTTCAGCTCCTCGCTCGACCAGCCGTCGTCCTTCAGCGACCCGGCCCACGGAACGACGTTCATCGCGAGGACCGCGGGGAACGGCCCGAGGTCGCCCGCGGCCCGCGCGACGTCGCCCGCGACCGAGCCGAGCGTCCGGTCGCCGGCGACCTTCTCGAGCTGGTCGTGCAACGTGTCGATGCCTGCCTGCCCCGCGCCCGAGGCCGCCTGGTAGGACGCGACGACCAGCGACTCCAGCCCGTAGCGGCGGTGCAGCGCGCCGACCGCGACGATCATCGACAACGTCGTGCAGTTCGGGTTGCTGACGATGCCCTTCGGCCGGTCGAGGGCGGCGGTGGCGTTGACCTCGGGTACGACGAGCGGCACGTCGGGGTCCATCCGGAACGCGCCGCTGTTGTCGACGGCGACCGCCCCGCGCGAGACCGCCACCGGGCACCACGACGCGGACACCTCGTCGGGCACGTCGAACATCGCGATGTCGACGCCGTCGAACACCTCCGGCGCCAGCGCGACCACCTCGACGTCACGATCGCGGACCCGCAGCCGGCGACCGGCCGACCGCGGCGACGCAACCAGCCTGATCTCGCCGTAGACGTCGGCGCGGGAGGAGAGCAGGTCGAGCATGACCGTGCCGACGGCGCCGGTCGCGCCGACGACGGCAAGGGTCGGCTTCCACGCGCTCACGACGGGCTCCCGACCGCGCCCTCGATGGTCGCGACGGCGCCGTTCGGGTCGCCGAGGTCGAACGCGTCGTGCACCGCGCGGACCGCCGCAGGAACGTCGGTGTCGCGGCAGACGACCGAGATGCGGATCTCCGAGGTCGAGATGATCTCGACGTTGACGTTCGCGTGGGCGAGCGCCTCGAAGAACGTCGCGGAGACGCCGGGGTGCGACTTCATCCCGGCGCCGACGAGCGACACCTTGCCGATGTGGTCGTCGGAGAGCAGCGAGTCGAACCCGACCGCGGGCTGCACCCGCGTCAGCGCGCTCATCGCGGTGAGCAGGTCGCTCTTGGGCAGGGTGAACGAGATGTCGGTGCGCGCGGTCGCGGCCGCGCTGATGTTCTGCACGATCATGTCGATGTTGACCTCGGCGTCGGCCAGCGCGCGGAAGATCGCGGCCGCCTCGCCGGGCTTGTCCGGCACGCCGACGACGGTGACCTTCGCCTCGCTCCGG
>JAVEEC010000061.1 GCA_030840645.1 Frankiaceae bacterium | reverse complement strand
GCCCGGCTACGGCCCGCCCGCGGGCACCAACCAGAAGGCGATCTGGGGCCTGGTCGCGTCGATCTTCGGGATCTGCTGCTTCCCCACGGCGATCGCCGGCATCGTGCTCGGCCTCATCGCGAAGAAGGAGTGCGAGCAGAGCGGTCAGGACGGTCACGGGATCGCGCAGGCGGCGTTCGTCGTCGGCATCGTCGCCGTCGTGCTCAACATCGCCCGGTTCGCGCTGCTGTCCGGCGGCCTGGGCGGCTTCCGCTACAGGTAGCCGAACCTCCTGAGCTGCCAGCCCCAGCTCAGCGCCAGCACGCCCGCGAACAGCGCCCACACCGTCCGCTGCGGCGCGCGCCCGACCGGCCGGAACACCCCGGTCGGCGCGAGCACGACCGCGGCCACGAGCAGCAGCGCGAACGGGTTCGCCGCGAACGCCGCCGCCACCCGCCCGCGCCCGAGCCGGGTGAACGCCGTCGTGCCGCCGCAGAGCGGGCACGGGATGCCGGTCGTGGAACGCAGCAGGCAGACCGTGGCCAGCGCAGGCGGCCGGTGGATGCGGAGCAGGCCGAGGAAGACCGTGCCGGCCGCGACGTACGCCAGCCGCCGGCCCGCGCCGAGCAGGCCGGCGCGGCGGGTCGGTGCCGGCTCCAGCGCCGGCAGCAGCACCACGTGGCCCGTGCCGGGCGCGGCGGCCGCCGCGTACGCGGGCTGCGCGGGCGTGGTCACGCCGCTATGGTCGCACGCGTGACCGCCCGGCTCGTCGTCCTCGTCTCCGGTGCCGGGACCAACCTCCAGGCGCTGCTCGACGCCTGCGCCGACCCCGCGTACGGCGCCCGCGTCGTCGCCGTCGGGGCCGACCGCGACGGCATCGAGGGGCTGGAGCGGGCGACCCGCGCGGACGTGCCGACGTTCGTCGTGCGGCTGCCGGACTGCGCCGACCGGGACGAGTTCAACGACCGCACGCTCGACGCCATCGCGGCGTACGAGCCGGACCTCGTCGTGCTCGCCGGCTACATGAAGATCCTCGCGCCGCGGGTCGTCGAACGCTTCCCCACGCTCAACACGCACCCCGCGCTGCTGCCGTCGTTCCCGGGCGCGCACGCCGTCGCCGACGCCCTCGCGTACGGCGTCACCGTCACCGGCGTCACCGTGCACTTCGTCGACGCGGGCGTGGACACCGGCCCCGTCGTCGCGCAGCGCGCCGTCGAGGTCCGCCTCGGCGACGACGAGGCGGCGCTGCACGAACGCATCAAGGCCGTCGAGCGCGCGCTGCTCGTGGAGACCGTCGGCCGTCTCGTCCGGGACGGCTACCGCATCGAGGGCAGGAAGGTCGTGCTGCCATGACCCGGCGTCCGATCCGCCGCGCGTTGGTGAGCGTGTACGACAAGACGGGCCTGCTCGACCTGGCCCGCGGCCTGGTCGAGGCCGGCGTGGAGATCGTGTCGACCGGCTCGACCGCGTCGCGCATCACCGAGGCGGGGCTGCCGGTGACGGCGGTCTCCGACGTGACCGGCTTCCCCGAGTGCCTCGACGGTCGGGTGAAGACGCTGCACCCCAAGGTGCACGCCGGCATCCTCGCCGACCTGCGGCTGCCCGACCACGAGGCGCAGCTACGCGACCTCGGCGTCGCGCCGTTCGAGCTGGTCGTCGTCAACCTCTACCCGTTCCGCGACACCGTCGCCTCCGGCGCGGCGCCGGACGAGTGCGTCGAGCAGATCGACATCGGCGGCCCGACGATGGTCCGCGCGGCCGCGAAGAACCACCCGTCCGTCGCCGTCGTCGTCTCGCCGTCCCGCTACGACGCCGTCCTCGCCGCGGTCTCGGCGGGCGGCTTCACGCTGGAGGAACGCCGGGCGCTGGCCGCGGAGGCGTTCGCGCACACCGCGTCGTACGACGTCGCCGTCGCGTCGTGGTTCGCGCACGAGTATGCGGCGTCCGGCCCGTGGCCGGAGTTCTTCGGGCACGCGTTCGCGCTCGCCGACGTGCTCCGCTACGGCGAGAACCCGCACCAGTCCGCCGCCCTCTACGTCGACCCCGACGCGCACGCCGGGCTGGCGCAGGCCGAGCAGCTCCACGGCAAGCAGATGTCGTACAACAACTACGTCGACACCGACGCGGCCCGCCGCGCGGCGTACGACTTCGAGGGCCCGTGCGTCGCGATCGTCAAGCACGCCAACCCGTGCGGCATCGCGGTCGGCGCCGACGTCGCCGAGGCGCACCGCAAGGCGCACGCGTGCGACCCGGTGTCCGCGTTCGGCGGCGTCATCGCCGTCAACCGCGCGGTGTCCGTCGCGCTGGCCGAGCAGATCGCGGAGATCTTCACCGAGGTCGTCGTGGCGCCCGCGTACGACGACGGCGCCGTCGAGGTGCTCTCCCGCAAGCCGTCCATCCGCGTCCTGCGCTGCCCCGACCCGGTCGGGTCGGCGCGGGCGGAGTACCGGCAGGTCAGCGGCGGCGTGCTCGTCCAGACCCGCGACGTCCTCGACGCCCCCGGCGACGACCCGTCGACCTGGACCGAGCAGACCGGCGTCGAGGTGGACGAGGAGACGCTGCGCGACCTCGCGTTCGCCTGGCGCGCCTGCCGCGCCGTGAAGTCGAACGCCATCCTGCTCGCCGCCGACGGCGCCACCGTCGGCGTCGGCATGGGCCAGGTCAACCGGGTCGACGCGGCCCGGCTGGCGGTCGCCCGCGCCGGTGACCGGGCGGTCGGCTCGGTAGCGG
>JAVEEC010000040.1 GCA_030840645.1 Frankiaceae bacterium | reverse complement strand
CCAACCTGGTCGGCCTGCTCGGCGAGCTCGGCGCGACCTGGCTGACGGCCGGGGAGCCGTTGCTGCCGATCGGGACGGTGTACGACCCGTTCGTCGCGCGGGCGCTGGAGCCGTGGGCGTTCGGCGTCTACGGGGGCGGGCAGAGCATCCTCGTCGGCACGCCGTCGGGCGTGACGCTCGCCGCCGAGGGCGGCGCGCACCAGTCCGTCATCACGCCGTCCATCGGCCTCGAACAGCCCGGCGTGACGGCGTGGGAGCCGGCGTTCGCGCAGGACCTCGAGTGGGTGCTGCTGCACGCGCTGTCGCGGCTCGGCCGGGCCGGCGGGGAGAGCGCGTACATCCGGCTCACGACCCGGCCCGTCGACCAGGCGCTGGCCGCGATCCCGGCGGACCGCGAGCAGCGCCGCCGCGACGTCCTCGCCGGCGCCTACCGGCTCCGCGACGGCAACGACCTGACGGTCGCCGTCGTCGGTGCGCTCGTCCCCGAGGCGCTGGCCGCGGCCGGCGAGCTGACGGCGCTCGGCGTCGACACCGGCGTCGTCGTCGTGACGTCGTACGACCGCCTCTGGCGCGCGGCCCAGGCCCGCCGCGGCCTGCTCCCCGAGGCGATGGCGAACGGCGTCGACGAGGGCGTCTTCGACCGCGTGTTCGACCCGCCGGCGCCGCTCGTCACAGTGCTCGACGGGCACCCGCACACCCTCGCGTTCCTCGGGACCGTGACGGGTACGCCGGTGTCCTGCCTCGGGGTGTCGCGGTTCGGCCAGGCGGGCGCGGTCGAGGACCTGTACCGGCTACACGGCGTCGACAGCCGGGCCATCGTGGAGGCCGGGCTCGACCTCGTGGACTAGCCCCGTCACCGACGGCACGCAGAGCACGACCAGCGTCGGGACGACCAGCGCGACGACGGCGACCCAGAGCATGGTCGTGATGCCGAACCCCGCGGCGAGCGGGCCGACGATCGCGTACCCGAGCGGCAGCAGCGCGGCCGACCCGAACCAGTCGTACGCGCTCACCCGCGACAGCCGGTCCGGGGGGATGAGGCGTTGCAGCGTCGTCTCCCAGAGCGTCCCGAACATCGAGAACCCGGCGCCGCTCGTCGCGGCCGCGGCGGCGAGCGCCGGCACGGGGGCGCGGAGCGCGAGGGTGGCCGCGAAGGCGCCGAGCCCGAACGTCCACAGTGTCGCGACCAGCAGCGGCCGGCGGACCCGGACGTGCAACGAGACGAAGCCGCCCGCCACCGCGCCGACGCCCGACGCGGTCAACGCCGTGGCCCAGGCCCGCGGACCGCCGTAGTCGGCCTTGCTGACCACCGCGCCGAGAACATAGATCGGCGGGATCACCAGCAGGTGCATCACCGAGAACTGCGCCACGATCACCCAGAGCCAGGTGCGCGACCGGAACTCGCGCCACCCCTCGCGCAGGTCCGCGACCATCGACGACGGCTCGCGCGCCGCGGCGGCGCGCGGGTGGATCGCGAGCAGGCAGGCGACGCTGACGCCGTACGTCGCGGCGTTGACGGCGATGGCCACCGGTCCGCCGCCGGCCACGACGAGCAGGCCCGCGAACGCCGGCCCGGCGACCTGGGCGACGGACCAGGCGATGTTGCGGAGGGCGTTCGCCTCCTGCAGCCGCCCGGGGCTGGTGATCTCCGGCAGCAGGCCGAGGTAGGTGGGGGACGCGAACGCGTGTGCCACCCCGCGCACCGCTTCGAGCGCGGCGAGCTGCCAGAGGCTCCAGCGCCCGGTCGCCAGCAGCAGCGCCGCCGCAGCCTGCGTCACGCAGCTGGCGGAGTCGCTGACGATCAGCACGGCCCGCCGCGGCACCCGGTCCGCGACGACGCCGCCGACGAGCAGGAACAGCACCATCGGCAGGCTGAACGCCGTCAGGACGACGCCCAGCGCGCCCGGGTCGTCGTACCGCTCTAGCACGGCGAAGGCCAGGGCGACCGGCAGCATGAAGTCGCCGACGAGGGAGACCCCGTTGCCCAGGAAGAACAGCCGGAAGTCGCGCTCGCGCAGCACCGCGAGACGGGCTGGCAGTCGCATGGCGCCGACGCTAGTACGGGGTCCCGGCTGGACGCGCGGGCATTGCCGGGCGAGGCTTACGCCCATGGCGGACACCCTGGAACTGAGCGACACCGAGTGGCGCGCGCGCCTCAGCCCGGAGGAGTACGACGTCCTCCGCAACCACGGCACCGAACGCGCCGGCGCCGGCTGCTTCGTCGGCACCCACGACCCCGGGACGTACATCTGCGCGGGCTGCAACAACGCGCTGTTCCGCAGCGGCGAGAAGTTCGAGTCGGGGACGGGGTGGCCGTCGTTCACCCAGCCGGTCTCGCCCGACTCGGTCGCGGCGCACGAGGACCGGTCGTACGGGATGGTGCGGACTGAGGTGCTCTGCGCGCGCTGCGGCGGGCATCTGGGGCACGTCTTCGACGACGGGCCGCCGCCGACCGGGCTGCGTTACTGCATGAACAGCGTCGCGATGCGCCACGTTCCGGACGGCGAGCCGCTCCCGGAGCCGGTCACGGCGTTGGCGGGGGGGCTCAGGCCTGCCGGTCGGTGAGTCTCGCGGCGTAGGCGGCGGCCTGCGTACGCCGCTCCATGCCGAGCTTGGCCAGCATGTTCGAGACGTAGTTCTTGACGGTCTTCTCGGCGAGGTGGATGACCTCGGCGATCTGCCGGTTGGTCAGGCCCTCGCCGATCAGCTCGAGGATGCGCCGCTCCTGGTCGGTGAGCTTGCCGAGCCGCTCCTCGCGGGCGTTCCCCTCGCGCAGGCGTTGCAGCACCCGTGACGTCACCGACGGGTCGAGCAGCGAACGGCCGGCCGCGACCGTCCGGAGGTTGTCCATCAGGTCGGCGCCGCGGATGTTCTTGAGCACGTAGCCGGCCGCGCCCGCGATGATCGAGTCGAACAACGCGTCGTCGGAGTCCAGCGTCGACAGCATCAGGACGTTGACCTCGGGGACCTTGAGCCGGATCTCGCGGCAGACGTCGATGCCGCTGCCGTCGGGCAGCTTCGCCTCGATCACCGCGACGTCAGGACGCAGCAGCGGCAGCTGCGCGAGCGCCTCGGCCGCGGTCCCGGCCTCGCCGACGACGTCGAACTCCTCGGCCCCCCGCAGCAGGTCGACGACGCCCCGGCGGGTCAGCTCGGCGTCGTCCACGAGGTAGACGCGGGTGCGTTCGCCGATCATGACTCCGCAGCGTAGCCGCTCCGCCGGGAGGAGTCGTTCGGTACGGGGGTCAGTTCTTCGCGCCGGACCTCGGCTTGCGGCGGCCGAGCAGACCGACGCGTTCCTTCCCCTTGTCCATCGCCGCGGCGGCCGGTCCGGCGACGAGGTTGCCGGGCGGCTCGTCCGGCGCCTTCGGGTGCGGCCTGGTTGGCGCGACCTTGCGCGCGGCCTCCAGCGTCTCGCCCATCTCCTGCAACGCCTTGCGCCCCAGCGCCTCGCGCACCTTGGGGAACATCTCCCCCTCTTCCTCCTCGACGTGGTGGCGCACGCTCTCCATGAGGACGGTGACCTTCGCCTTGAACCGCTCCTCGCTCGGCTTCATCCCGTCCAGCTCGGACAGCGTCCACTTCACGACGTGGTGCTCTTCGAGACCCTCCAGGACCTCGTCCGCGACGTCGGGGACCTGCTTGCGGACCGAGGGGTAGAACACCTGCTCCTCGATCGCCGCGTGGACCGACAGCTCCCGGATGACCTCCTTGACGATGGCGGTCTTGGCCTTGTCGTCGTCGCCGTCGGCGATCTTCTCGAACTGCTTGAACAGCTTCTCCACGCGCTTGTGGTCGTCCCGCAGGCTGGTGATGGCGTCCATGGTGTTTCGTTCGTCCCTTCGGTGGGTCAGTCGCGCAGCCGCGGGAGCAGCTCGCGTTCGCAGAAGTCGAGGAAGCCCTGCTGGTCCTGGCCGATCTGGTGGAAGTAGACGTGGTCGAAGCCCGCGTCGACGTAGGTGCGGAACGACTCGACGTACGGCGCCACGTCGGGGCCGCACGGCAGGTTCTCGGTCGCCTTCTCCTCGGTCAGCGGCTCGGCCGCCGCCTCGAAGTACGAGGGCAGCGCGAGCTCCTGGGCGAGCTGGCCGGAGAGGCCGGCGTTCGGCCAGACCTCGAACGCCGTCCGCCGCGCCGCCTTCTCCTCCGGCCCCCAGCAGCAGGTGACCTGCGCGTACGTCGGCCCCTCCCCGCCCGCCTTGCGGTACGTCTCCACCAGCTCGGCGTTCGGGCCCATGCCCCAGTACCCGTCGCCGATCCGGCCGGCCAGCTCGGTCGCCTTCGGCCCCGCGCCGGAGACGACGATCGGCGGCGGCGTGTCGGGGCGGCTGTAGAGGCGCGCGTTCTCGACGGTGAAGTGCGTGCCGCGGTGGCTGTAGAGGCCGCCCTCCCAGAGCTCGCGGATGACGTGGACCGCCTCGTCCAGCATCTCCAGCCGGACGTCGACCTCCGGCCAGTGCTCGCCGGTGACGTGCTCGTTCAGCGCCTCGCCGGACCCGACGCCGAACGTGAAGCGGCCCGGCAGCATGGTCGCCACCGTCGCGGTGGCCTGGGCGATGACCGCCGGGTGGATGCGCATGATCGGGCAGGTGACGCCGGTCGCGACGCCGATGCGCTCCGTCGTGGCGGCGATGCCGCCGAGCACGGCCCAGACGAACGGGCTCTGCCCCTGCGCCTCGACCCACGGGTGGTAGTGGTCGGACACCGACACGAAGTCGAGCCCGATGGCCTCCGCGCGCTGCGCGTTGCGCACCAGGTCAGGAGCGGTGTGCTCCTCGCTGGACAGCGCGTACCCGATCCGTACCATGCGCCCGCCTCCTCGTCCCGGGGTGTCGTTACCCGGCAGGCGGTCGCGAAAAACGGCCGCACCGGTAGGGTCCGCGACATGCGCTTCAAGCTGGTGCCGACCGACGACACGTTCTTCGCGCTCTTCAGCGACTCGGCCGTCAACGCCGCCGAGGCTGCCAAGCGGCTCCGCACGCTCATCTCCGACTTCACCGACGTGAAGGCCAAGCACGACGCCGTCGTGCAGTGCGAGCGCCGCGGCGACGAGCTGACCCGGGTGATCCTGCGCCGGCTCGACTCCAGCTTCGTCACGCCGTTCGACCGCGAGGACATCCACGCGCTGGCCGAGGAGCTGGACGACGTGGTCGACGACATGCTGGCGGTCAGCGACCTGATGCAGCTCGTGTCGATCGAGACCGTGCTCCCCGAGATGGTCGAGCTCGCCGACATCCTGGTCCGGATGACCGAGGAGACGGTGACGCTGTTCTCCCGGCTGAAGAGCATGAAGGACATGCAGCCGATCCTCGACGCGATCGACAGGCTGGAGAGCGAGGGCGACTCGGTCTACCGGCGGACGCTCGCCCGGCTGTTCGCGGAGTTCGACGCGCTGTCGGTGCTCAAGTGGAAGGACATCGTGCAGGCGATGGAGGGCGCGCTGAACACCACAGAGGACGTCTCCAACGTCGTCGAGTCCGTCGTCCTGAAGTTCGCCTAGCCGGATGACCCTCGCGCTCGTCGCGGTCGTCGCGATCGCCCTGATCTTCGACTACACCAACGGCTTCCACGACGCCGCCAACTCCATCGCGACCGTCGTCTCGACCCGCGTCCTCACGCCGAAGATGGCGGTCGCGTGGGCGGCGTTCTGGAACTTCGTGGCGTTCCTCGTCTTCAAGACCAGGGTCGCGGACACGATCGCGAAGGGCATCGTCGACCCGAAGTCGGGAGCCTTGACGATCGGGGTGGTGTTCGCCGGGCTGGTCGGCGCGATCGCGTGGAACCTGCTGACGTTCTACCTGGGCCTGCCGACGTCCTCGTCGCACGCGCTGGTCGGCGGCATCGCGGGCGCCGCCGTCGCGCGCGCCGGGTTCCACGTGATGCTGCTGCCGAAGGTGCGCGAGATCGCGGCGTTCATCGTGCTGGCGCCGTTGATCGGCCTCGCCCTCGGCCTGGTGACGACGCTGGTCATCCTCTGGTTGTTCAGGTCCGTGAAGCGGCTGCGCGGGCTGAACTCCGGCTTCCGGGTCGGGCAGCTCGTGTCGTCGGCGGCGTTCAGCCTCGGCCACGGCGCCAACGACGCCCAGAAGACGATGGGCATCATCCTGGCGCTGCTCATCGCGACCGGGCACGCGTCGGCGACGGCGGACGTGCCGTTGTGGGTCGTCCTCTCCGCGCACACGGCGATCGGGCTCGGGACGCTGTCCGGCGGCTGGCGGATCGTCAAGACGATGGGGTCCAAGATCACCCGGCTGCAGCCGGTCGGCGGCTTCGCGGCGGAGACCGCGGCGGCGACGACGCTGTTCTTCACCGCCGCCAACGGCATCCCGGTGTCGACGACGCACACGATCGCCGGCTCGATCGTCGGCGTCGGCGCGACGCAGCGGCTCTCCGCCGTCCGGTGGGGCGTCGCGAGCCAGGTCGTGTGGGCGTGGGTGCTGACCATCCCTGGCGCGTTCCTGATCGCGATGGCGGTCTCGTTGCTCGTCCGGGCGGTGTCGTGAACCGGCGGGTCGGCTTCTTCGCGGTCGCGGCGCTGGTCTGCTTCGCGATGGTCC
Source organism: Frankiaceae bacterium (assembly GCA_030840645.1). Classification (GTDB taxonomy): domain Bacteria; phylum Actinomycetota; class Actinomycetes; order BP-191; family BP-191; genus BP-191. The sequence continues at coordinate 10,195 of JAVEEC010000040.1, read as the reverse complement.
CCGTGCTGGACTCGAAGTTCCAGTGGGTGCCGAAGGCCGTGGGGCTGCTGTACATCGTGCTGACGCTGCTCGCGGCGCTCGACGCGTTCGGCCGCCGGCGCCTCTAGTGTCCTGCGCCGGAAGTTCACGTGCTGATTCCCGGCCCCAGACGGCGCCTGGCGGCGTTCTCGGTCGCCCGCGTAGCGCTGCTACGCGGGCTCCCTCGGCCTTGCCAGCCACCGCCTGTGACTCGGGACTTATGCAAGCAACTTCCGGCGCAGGACACTAGGTCTGTCGGAGGCGCGCGCGCAGCGGCGCGACGACGGTCTCGGGCCGGAAGCACCGCTGCGCGCGGTCGTAGGCCGCCTGCCTCAGCTCGGCGACGCGGGCCGGGTCGTTGCGGAGGTCGCGCAGGGTCGCGGCCAGCGCGTCGGCGTCGCCGGGCGGGACGTAGACCGCCGCGTCGGCGAGCATGCGGCGTTGCGGAGCGGTGTCCGACGTGACCACGACGCAGCCGGCGGCGGCGCCCTGGTACACCTTGTTCGGCACCACGCGCAGCGCCTTCGGGCCGGTGCCGAACACCCCGAGGCAGACGTGGTGTTCCGCCACGGTCTCGGCCAGCGCCTCCGGCGCCAGGCGGTCGACCCAGGTGACGTCGGCGTTGTCCCGCGCAGCCGCGCGGGTCTGCGCGTAGTCCTGCCCGGTGCCGATCATCGTGAACGTCACGCCGTCGTCGCCGGCCAGTGCCGCGATCGCGCGGCCGATCACCGGCGCGCCCTGCAACGGCGTGTACAGCCCGAAGAACGCGACCCTCAGCGGTTCCGGCGGCAGTGCCGTCGGCTCGCGGAACCACCATGACGGTGCGCCGACGGGGACGACCACGACCGCGTCGCGCGGCTCGGCGTAGACCGTGACGCGCTGCTCCTCGGTGTCGATCGCGACCACGTCGCTCGCCTTCGTCGCGCCCGCGTCGGCGGCCCGCAGGGCGCGTTGCACGGCGCCGCCCCCGGCCGCCCGGTCGGTCGCGGTGTCGGAGAGCGAGACGAGGTAGTCGAGGACGATCGGCGTCCGCGGCCAGAGCCGCCGCGCCAGCCGGACGTCCGCCTGCCCGAGGTAGCCGACGACGACGGCGTCGGGGGCTGCGAGCCGCCGGGATCGGCGCCAGAGCCGCACCCACGCGAACGCCAGGCGGAACGCGAGCAGCGGCAGCCGCCACGGCTGCTTCAGCATCTGCACGCGCTGGTCGGTGTCGAGCCCGAGGCGGACGTTGCACTCCTCGACGGTGTCCCCGGCCGCGCGGAACCCCTCGGCCAGCACCTCGACGCGCGGGTGCCGGCGGGCGTCGTACGTGCCGAAGAAGAGCAGCCTCACCCGCCGGAATCTACGCGGCCGTCGCCTCGGGCCGTTCCCGCACCAGCCGGGGGATCGGCGAGCGGGCGGCGACCCACGCGGCGCAGTCCGCGCAGACCCAGCCGGTCAGCTCGACCGCCGCCGCGTGGTCCTCGCGGAGGTCGCGGCGGTGGATCGGCTCGTGGTGTGCCGCGCGGTTGCGGACGAACGCCAGCCGTTGCATCCGGTCCGCCACGTCGCGGCGGCGGCGCCGGATGTCGGGCACGGCATTCGGGAACGCCGCGGCGGTCGCCGGCACCCAGAGCGAGGCGTGGTACCGGCTGCCGACGAGGAAGCGCCAGAAGCCGAACGTCAGCTCCGCGACGACCTTGCCGGGAACCTCGGGGTGGCGGCCGTACCGCGTCGCCCGCGCCCTGGCCTTCGTCATGTCCTCGCGGCCATGCTCGTCGAGGGGGGCCAGGTCGAACCAGGGACCCGGTGCGGACTGGCGCAGCGCCCACTCACGCAGCGTCGCATCGAGGGCGTTGCGGACCACGACCTCCACCATCGCCACGGTGGTCAGGACTCCGGCGGACGCGGCCATGTTCCACTCGTACAGGTCGAACGCGCGGTCCAGGTCGTCGGCCGTCGCCGCGAGGTACGAGCCGAGCCGCTCCGCGGTCAGCCGGTCCCGGATGACGCGGTAGTCCCAGGAGCGGTGCGTGGACTCACTTGACATTGTGGGAGACCCCCGTAGCCTTGTTTGCGAAGACCCCGGAACGATCCCTGGCCACGGCCACATCGCCGGGGTTACGCCTTTCCCGGGACCTTATCGCTCAGAAGTTGGTGTACGACACGTCGGTGTCCCAGCGCGTGAAGCCGAGGCGCTCGTACACCCGGATGGCGTTGGTGTTGACCTCGTCGACGTAGAGCATCGCCTCGCCAAGCCCCTGTGAACGCAGGTGGCGCAGCCCGACCAGCGTCATGGCCGGGCCGAGCCCGGCGCCCTGGGCGGACGGCGCGACGCCGACGACGTACACCTCGCCGATCGGGTGGTGGGCGTGGTCGTGCGGCTGGTCGTCGCCGTGCTCGCTGGTGTGCGCGAGGTGCTGCGAGGCGCCGTGGATCTTGGTCCAGTGGAACGCCACGAGCTCGCCGCCGCGTTCGGCGAGGAAGAACCCCGCCGGGTCGAACCACGGCTCCTTCTCCCGCACCATCAGGTCCTCGACGGTCCAGCGCCCCTGGTCGGGGTGGGCGGCGAACGCCGCGTTGTTGACCGCCACCCACGTCTGCTCGTCCTGCCCCGGGACGAACGCCCGGACCGTCACGTCGTCCGGGAGCACAGGAGCGGGCAGCGGTGCGAACAAGGAGCGCCGCATCTGCCAGAGCACCCGCGCGCGGCGGAAGCCGAGCCGCTCGGCCACCGCCTCCGCGGCGGGGTGGGAGCCGTGCGCCCAGAGCCGCAGCCGGCCGTCGGTGGAGAGCCCCACGAGCTGGCCGACCAGGGCCTGGCCGATGCCTCCACGCCGGGCAGAGGGCAACACGACCAGCTCGGCGCTCGCGCCCTCGACGACGTCGGTGAGGTCCAGGTGCGCGTAGCCGACGAGGCGGCCGTCGACGCAGGCGAGGACGTTGCGCGCGTCGGGGTCGCCGCCGTGGCCGAGGTGCAACGTCACGTGCTCGGACAGCGGGTGCACGCCGTCCGCCTCACCGGCGGCGTCGACCAGCGCCCGGACGTCGGCCACCTGCTCCGCGTCGAGGCGGGTGCGGACGTCGAGCGTGACGTTCTCCGGCGTGGCCACACGAGGGACGTTACCCAGGTTTGACGTACCCATAGGGGCAGTGCCGGCAGCCGTTCTCGCAGCAGGTCCCCCGGTCGAGCAGGTACGCCGCCGTCAGGACGAACAGCCCGGTCTCCGGGTCGAGGTACCCGGGCTCGCCCGCCGCCTCGGCGGCGGCGTGCGCGGCGTCCCTGGCGGCGTTCACGTCTCGAACTTGTACCCGAGCCCTCGCACGGTCGTCACGTACACCGGGTTGGCGGGGTCGGGCTCGATCTTGGCGCGCAGCCGCTTGATGTGTACGTCCACGGTCTTGGTGTCGCCGACGTACGCCGCCCCCCACACGCGGTCGATCAGCTGGGCGCGGGTGAGGACGCGGCCGGCGTTGCGCAGCAGGAACTCCAGCAGGTCGAACTCCTTCAACGGCAGCTGCGTCGCGGCGCCGTTGACGGTCACCAGGTGCCGGTCGACGTCGAGGCGGACCGGGCCGACCTCGAGGACGCCGGGCAGCCGCTCGTCGTCGTCGCTGCGCCGGCGCAGCACCGCGCGGATCCGGGCGACCAGCTCGCGCGAGGAGAACGGCTTGGTGACGTAGTCGTCGGCGCCGAGCTCCAGGCCGACGACCTTGTCGATCTCTCCGTCGCGGGCGGTGAGCATGATGACGGGGACGTTCGACTTCTGCCGCAGTACGCGGCAGACCTCGGTCCCCGACATGCCGGGGAGCATCAGGTCCAGCAGCACCAGGTCCGGGCCGACCCGGTCGAAGTCGGTCAACGCCGCGACGCCGGTCTCGGCGACGGTGACGTCGAACCCCTCCCGCCGGAGCATGAACGTCAACGGCTCGGAGAACGACGGCTCGTCCTCGACGACCAGCACGTGCGTCACGTGGCGACGCCTTCCTTGACGGGTTCGGGGACGACGCTCGCCGGCAGGGTGAGCGTGAACGTCGAGCCGGTGCCCTCGACGCTCCACACGTCGACCCGGCCGCCGTGATTCGTGGCGATGTGCTTGACGATGGCGAGGCCGAGGCCGGTGCCGCCGGTCTCCCGCGACCGGGCCGGGTCGACCCGGTAGAAGCGTTCGAACACCCGGTCCCTGTCGGCCGGGCTGATGCCGATGCCCTGGTCGGTGACGGCGACCTCGACCTCGTCGCCGTGCCGGCGGGCGGTCACCGCGACGCGGGTGCGGACGGGGGAGTAGGCGACGGCGTTGTCCAGGAGGTTCGCGACGGCGGTCGCGAGCTGGCGGTCGTCGCCCCGGACCGCGAGCGCGGCGTCGTCCACCCGCGCGACGACCTCGATGTCGCTGGCGGCGGCCGCGAGGCGGGTGCGGTCCACGGCCTCGGAGAGGATCGCGCTCACGAGCACCGAGTCCGCGGTCCGCATCGGCTCGGCGCCCTGCAACCGCGACAGGTCGATCAGCTCCTGGACCAGCCGCGACAGCCGGCCCGACTCGACCAGCATCCGGTCGGCGAACCGGCGGACGGAGACCGGGTCGTCGCCGCAGCCCTGGATCGCCTCGGCGAGCAGCGACATGGCGCCGACAGGGGTCTTCAGCTCGTGGGAGACGTTCGCGACGAAGTCCCTGCGCACGGCGTCCACCCGCCGCGCGTCGGTCGTGTCGTCGAGCAGAAGCGCGACGTGGCGGCCGCCGGGCGCGGCGCTCGCCACGACGTGGACGGCGTGCACGTCGCGACCGCCGGAGAGCTCGAGGTCGTCGTGCAACGGCGCCTCCTCGCGGCGCGCCCGCCGGGCGAGCTGCGCCAGCGCGGGGGCGGCGAGGCGGCCGGCGCGGACGACGCGCATGGCGTCGGCCGCGGGGTTGGTCCAGAGAACGGTCTCGTCGGCGTCGAGGATGACGATGCCGGTGAGCAACGCGTCCAGCGCCGCGTCGAGCGCGGCGGCAGGGACGGGCTCGCCCGCCGCCTCGCCGGCGAGCGGCTGGCCGGCCAGCGCGCGGCGGCGGCCCAGCGCGTACCCCGCCACCACGGCGACGACGCACGCGAGTACCACGACGACGGCCACGCTGTCGATGCTAGAGGCGTCTCGCCGCGTCGACACACCCGTCGCCGCCGCGACGCCCGAACAGCCCCAAGACTTCACCCACCGTGCATCGAGCGTTCAGCGCGTGGTCACCGGTTGGTACGGGTAGCGCGGGCTAGGCTGCGGTCATGAGGGACGCGTACCACGACGAGCTCGACGCGATCACGGACGCCCTCGTCGAGCTGTCCAGCCTCGTCAGCTCCGCGATGGGCCGCGCGACCGCCGCCGTCCTCGACGCGGACCTCCAGCTCGCGGAGAGCGTGATCGCGGGCGACGCCGTGATCGACGACCGCTACCACGAGATCGAGGAGCGGGCGTTCGAGCTGCTCGCCCGCCAGCAGCCGGTCGCGACCGACCTGCGGATCCTCGTCACCAGCCTGCGGATGGTCGCCGACATCGAGCGTGCGGGCGACCTCGCGCTGCACGTCGCCAAGGTCGCGCGGCGCCGTTACCCGCTCTCCGCGATCCCGGCCGAGCTGCGGTCCACAATCCTCGAGATGGGCCAGATCGCCGAACGCATCATGGTCAAGGCGGGCCAGGTCGTCGCCCGCCGCGACGTCGCCCTGGCAGCCGAGCTGGAGACCGACGACGACCGGATGGACGACCTGCACCGGCAGCTGTTCACCACCATCCTCGGCGACGGTTGGCGGGGCGGCGTCGAGGCCGCGATCGACATCACGCTGGTCGGGCGGTACTACGAGCGGTTCGCCGACCACGCCGTGTCCGTCGCGCGGCGGGTCGTGTACCTCGTTACCGGCGAGCGCGTCGTCGCCGGCTGACGTTCGGGAGAGTCCCGCCCGATCTCCACCGGGTGTTCACCGTCCGTTCACCGCCAGGTGGCGGTCACGTCGCCTCCAATGCCTAGCGTCCTCCTCACCACCCCAGTCGTAGGAGGAACTCACGTGAAGCTCGCCCTGCCCGCCGCAGTGGTGATGGCCGCGACGCTGGCGCTCAGCGCCTGCGGCAGCGACGACAACTCCAGTACGCCGCAGGCCTCGACCTCCGGCGGCACCTGCCCCGGCGGCACGCTGGCCGGCTCGGGCTCGACCTTCCAGAAGAACATCGAGCTGCAGTGGATCAAGGACTTCACCGCGACCTGCCCGGGCGCGACCGTGGACTACAAGGGCACCGGCTCCGGCGCGGGCATCGCGCAGTTCGGTGAGGGCACCGTGGACTTCGCCGGGTCGGACTCGGTGATGAAGGACGACGAGCAGGCCAAGGCCGACAGCCGCTGCGGCACCGGCAACAAGGCACTGCACCTGCCGGTCACCGCGGGTGCGGTCGTCCTCACGTACAACCTCAAGAACGTCGCGTCGCTCCAGCTCTCCCCGGCGACGATCGCCGGGATCTTCCAGGGCACGATCAAGGCGTGGGACGACGCGGCCGTCAAGGCCGACAACCCCGGTACGGCGCTCCCCTCGACCGCCATCCAGGCGGTGCACCGCGCCGACTCGTCGGGCACGACGGACGTGTTCTCGAAGTTCCTCGACAAGACCGCGCCCGGCGTGTGGAAGCTCGGCGCGGGCAAGGAGCTGTCCTGGCCGGGCGGCCAGTCGGCGAAGGGCTCGGACGGCGTCACCTCCGCGGTCAAGACCAGCGCGGCCGGCGGCGGCATCACCTACACCGAGCTGTCGTTCGCGAAGTCGAACAACCTCCCGGTCGCCAAGGTCAAGAACACCAGCGGCGCGTACGTCGACGCCACGGGTGACAGCGTCGCGACGGCGCTGGCCGCGGCCACGGTGGACGAGTCGAAGGGCGACCTGCGGGTCAAGGTCGACTTCGCGACGGCCGAGCCCGCCGCCTACCCGATCTCGGCGGTCAGCTACGTCATCGCGTGCGACAAGGGGAACAAGAACGCCGCGCTGCTCAAGGCGTACCTGACGTACGCGACCACGACGGGCCAGTCCGTCGCGGACAGCCTCGGCTACGCCCCCGTGCCCTCGGCGATCGCGGCGAAGCTCACCGCCACCGTCACGGCGCTCGCCTGACTCGGCACCTCACGACCCGCTCGCGCGGGGCGGCCTTCCCCGCCGCCCCGCGCGAGCGGGTCGCGTTTGCGGGACCGACCGCCCAGTGGGAGAGACTTCGCGCATGACCGAGCCCGGCGCCGTGCTGCCGCCCGCGTCGCGGACCGGCAAGCGGGTCGACGCGGCGTTCCGCGGGGCGACAGGCGTCGCCGCGACGGCCGTCCTCGTCGTCATCGTGGCGGTCGCGGCGTTCCTCGTGCAGAAGGCCCTCCCGGCGCTCGCGAAGGACTCGGCGAGCTTCCTCACCGCGCGGGAGTGGCTGCCGGACAACACCCCCTCGAAGTTCGGCATCGCCGCGCTCGCGAGCGGCACGATCGTGACCAGCCTGCTCGCGCTGGTCATCGCGGTGCCGGTCGCGCTCGGCGTCGCGCTGTTCATCAGCGAGTACGCCCCGGACCGGCTGCGCCGGCCGCTCGGCTACGTCACCGACCTGCTCGCCGCCGTCCCGTCGGTCGTCTACGGCCTCTGGGGCGTGTTCTTCCTCGTCCCGCGGATGCAGAAGCTCCAGGAGTTCCTCGCCGAGCACCTGTCGTTCGTCCCGGTGTTCAAGGTGCCGCCGGGCGCGCCGGTCGGCGGGCGGTCGCTGTTCTCGGCGTCTGTCGTCCTCGCGATCATGGTGCTGCCGATCGTCGCGGCCATCTCGCGCGAGGTGTTCCTCCAGGTGCCGCAGGGCAACAGGGAGGCCGCGCTGGCGCTCGGCGCGACGAAGTTCGAGTCGATCCGTACGGCGGTGCTGCCGGTCAGCCGCCCCGGCATCGTGAGCGCCGTGATGCTCGGGCTCGGCCGCGCGCTCGGCGAGACGATCGCCGTCGCGCTCGTGCTCTCGGCGACGTTCACCCCGACGATCCACGTCCTCAACGCCGAGGGCGGCAACACCATCGCCGCGAACATCGCGACGAAGTTCGGCGAGGCCGGCGTGACCGGCCGGGGCGCGCTGATCGCGAGTGGTCTGGTGCTGTTCGCGATCACGCTGGTCGTCAACGTCGCCGCCCGCGGCATCCTCTTCCGCGGCCAGCAGCGCAGGCTCGGAACGTGACGACGGTCGACGCCGCCCCCGCCCCGCGGCTCGCGGGCCGGTCGCTGCCGACGGTCGTGACGCCCATGCTCGCCGTGGCCGCCGCGGGCGTCGTCCTGGTGCTCGCCGCGCTGACGCCGCTCGCGGGGCGCGCGGGCTGCCTGGTGGCGTTCGTCGCGGTGTTCGCGGGGCTGGTCACGGCGGTGTCGTACGCCGTCGAGGGCCGTCGCCGCGCCGCCGACCGGCTCGGCCGGCTGCTCATCCTGGGCTCCGTCGCCCTCGCGCTGCTGCCGCTCGTCGCGGTCCTGGGCTACACCGTCGCGCGCGGCGCGAAGGGGCTGACGCCGGACTTCCTCACGCACTCGATGCGCGGCGTCGGGCCGCTCGACACCAACGGCGGCATCTACCACGCGATCCTCGGCACCATCGAGCAGGTCGGCCTTGCCATCGTCATCGCGGTGCCGCTCGGCCTGCTCACCGCGATCTACGTCACGGAGTACGGCTCGGGACGGCTCGCGTCGGTCGTGCGGTTCGTCGTCGACGTGATGACCGGCATCCCGTCGATCGTGGCCGGGCTGTTCGTGCTGGCGTTCTGGGTGATCGCGTTGCGGCAGGGGTTCTCCGGCTTCGCCGCCTCGCTCGCGCTGTCGATCCTCATGCTGCCGGTCGTCGTGCGCTCGTCCGAGGAGATGATCCGGCTGGTGCCGGACTCGCTGCGCGAGGCGTCGTACGCCCTCGGCGTGCCGCGCTGGCGGACCGTCCTGTCGGTCGTGCTGCCGACCGCGTCGGCCGGGATCACGACGGGCGTGATGCTCGCGATCGCGCGCGTGACGGGGGAGACGGCGCCGCTGCTGCTCACGGCGTTCGGCTTCGACTCGATCCGTACGTCGCCGTTCAAGGGGCAGCAGTCCGGGCTGCCGTTGTTCATCTTCGACCAGGCGACGTCCTCGGCGAGGGGCGCCGTGGACCGCGCGTGGGCCGCGGCGCTCGCCCTCATACTCATCGTCGTGGCGCTGTACGCGGGCGCCCGGCTGCTCACCCGCCGCAACCGGCTCGTCTCACGGAACTAGGTAGCCAACGCAGATGGCGAAGCGCATCGAGACCGCCGGTCTCTCGGCGTGGTTCGGCTCGTTCAAGGCGATCGAGGACGTCACGATAACCATCGAGCCGAAGTCGGTCACGGCCTGCATCGGCCCGTCCGGCTGCGGCAAGTCGACGTTCCTGCGCACGTTGAACCGGATGCACGAGGTCGTCCCCAAGACCCGCATCGAGGGGCGGGTGCTGCTGGACGACGAGGACCTGTACGGGCCGGGTGTCGACCCGGTGTCGGTGCGCCGGACGATCGGGATGGTGTTCCAGCGGCCGAACCCGTTCCCGACCATGTCGATCTACGACAACGTCGTCGCGGGCCTGCGTCTCAACGGCGTCCGCTCGCGCGCCGTGCTGGACGAGGCGGCGGAGCGGTCGCTCAAGGCGGCCAACCTCTGGGCCGAGGTGTCGCACCGCCTCGACAAGCCGGGCGCCGGCCTCTCCGGCGGCCAGCAGCAGCGGCTGTGCATCGCCCGCGCGATCGCGGTGGAGCCGCAGGTGCTGCTGATGGACGAGCCGTGCTCGGCGTTGGACCCGATCTCGACGCTCGCCATCGAGGAGCTGATGACCGGGCTCAAGGACCGCTACACGATCGTCATCGTCACCCACAACATGCAGCAGGCCGCGCGCGTGTCCGACGTGACGGCGTTCTTCACGATCGCGGGCGCGGGCGAGCCGGGCCGGCTGATCGAGGTCGACGCGACGCAGAAGATCTTCACCAACCCGCGCGACCCGCGTACGGAGGGGTACATCACCGGCCGCTTCGGCTGACCCCCTCGCGTTCTGTGCAGGATCTCCGCCCCTCTCGTGCGGGTGGTCTCAACTGATCGGTGCAACACCTCGTTGGCTGGGTGCTTCGGCGGACGAGGAGGTCAGTGGTGCGGAGACGGTGGAAGTACCTGCCGGTGGAGACGCGGCGGGAGATCATCCGGTTGG
>JAVEEC010000039.1 GCA_030840645.1 Frankiaceae bacterium | reverse complement strand
CGAGAGCAGCGCTCTCGGCGCCGACGACAACGCCGCGAGGCGCCGTGCTGGGCGTCGCGCAGCAGATCAGCGGATTGGGAGACACGCCCTAGGCTGCGTTCCATGGAGTCCTGGACGGTGCCGCCGCCGGCTGTGCTGGAGGGCGCGGGGGTGCCGCTACGGCTGCACGACACCGCGACCGGCGAGGTCCGGCCCCTGTCACCGGGACCCGTAGCCACCATGTACGTCTGCGGCATCACGCCGTATGACGCCGCCCACCTCGGCCACGCGATGAACTACCTCACCTACGACCTCGCCGCCCGGGTCCTGCGCGACAACGGCCACGACGTCGTCTACACGCAGAACGTCACCGACGTCGACGAGCCGCTGTTCGAGCGCGCGGCCGAGACGCACGACGACTGGCGGGCGCTGGGCAGCAGGGAGACCGAGCAGTTCCGCTCCGACATGGCGGCGGTGAACATCGCCCCGCCCACCCATCTGGTCGGCGCGGTCGAGGCGATGCCCGCGATCGTCGAGATGGTCGGGCTGCTGCGGGAGAACGGCGCGACGTACGACCTCGACGGCGACATGTACTTCTCGGTGTCGGCGGCGCCGAGGTTCGGCTCGGTCGGCAACCTGCCGGTCGCCGAGATGCTGGCGCTCGCGGCCGAGCGCGGCGGCGACCCGGGACGGCCGGGGAAGAAGGACCCCCTGGACCCGGTGCTCTGGCTGGCCGAACGCCCCGGCGAGCCGTCGTGGAACGCGCCGTGGGGTCGCGGGCGTCCGGGCTGGCACGTCGAGTGCTCGGCGATCGCGCGGTCGACCCTCGGCGAGACGATGGACCTGCACGGCGGGGGTACCGACCTGATCTTCCCGCACCACGAGATGTCGGCGGCCGAGGCGTCGGCGGCGCTGGGGGTCTGGCCGTTCGTCCGGCACTGGACGCACACCGCGATGGTCGGCCTGCACGGCGAGAAGATGTCGAAGTCGAAGGGCAACATGGTGTTCGTCCGCCACCTGCGCCTCGACCACTCGCCGGCGGCGATCCGGCTGGCGTTGCTCGCCCACCACTACCGGCCGGAGTGGGAGTGGACGCACGAGGACATCCTCGCCGCCGACGCGCGGCTCTCGCGTTGGCGCGCAGCGGTCGCGCTGCCGGCCGGACCCGATGCGCGCGGCGTGATGGAGGGCGTGCGGCGGCACCTCGCCGGCGACCTGGACGCGCCCGGCGCGGTCGCGGTCGTCGACCGATGGGTGGACGAGGCGTTGCGTGTGGGCGGCCGTGACCCGGCCGCCCCGGCAACGGTGCGCGACGTGAGCGACGCGCTGCTCGGGGTGCTGCTCTAGGACGGCCTTCGCCGATGCCTGCTAGGACTCGTCGCCGGAGCGGCGCAGGTAGCGTTCGAACTCCCGCGCGATCGCCTCGCCGCTCGCCTCCGGCAGGTCGGTCTCGGCCTCGCGCTCCTCGAGCGAGCGGACGTAGTCGGCGACCTCGGAGTCCTCGTTCGCCAGCTCGTTCACCTGCCGCTCCCAGCCGCGCGCCTGCTCCTCCAGGTCGCCCAGCGGCACCTGCAGGTCGAGCACGTCCTCGACCCGGCGCAGCAGCGCGAGCGTCGCCTTCGGCGACGGCGGCTGGGCGACGTAGTGGGGGACCGCGGCCCAGAACGACAGCGACGGCAGGCCGCGTTGCACGCACTGGTCGTGCAGCACGCCGACGATGCCGGTCGGGCCCTCGTACCGCGACGAGTCGAGGCCGAGCCGCGACGCGACTTCGGGGTCGGACGCGGTGCCGGTCACCGGGATCGGGCGCGTGTGCGGGGCGTCGGCGAGCAGCGCGCCGAGGGCGATGAGCAGCTCCGCGTCGAGGTCGAGCGCGACGTCGAGGATCTCGCCGCAGAACGCCTTCCACCGCATGTTGGGCTCGAGGCCGCGGATCAGGATGACGTCGCGCGGGCCGTCGAGGCGGCAGACCGAGAGCCGGGTCGACGGCCACTGGATGCGCCGCGTGACGCCGTCGATCATCGTCACGGTCGGCCGGTTGACCTGGAAGTCGTAGTAGTCCTCGGGGTCGATCGTGACGAGCGGCCTGGCCTCCCAGACCAGCTCCAGGTGCTCGACCGCGGCGGTGGCGGCGTCGCCCGCGTCGTTCCACCCCTCGAACGCCGCGACGACGATGGGCGAGCGCGGCGCGTCCTGCTCGATGCCGCTCATCCCTGCCTCTCGTCGGCGGCCGCCTTGATGACGCCTGCCACGAGCGCCGGCCACTGCAAGGGTACGTCGTGCAGCGCGCCCCGGAGGGCGAACGCCCGAGGTCGCGCGAGCACCTCCCAGGCCCGGTCCAGCCCCGCCTGCTTGGTCCGCGACCACTCGTCGTCGCCGATCGCGGCGACCAGCCAGCACGGCGCCGCGACGCGTTGCAGAACGGCGTCCGCGTCGTAGTCGAGCAGCCCGTCGAGGACCATCATGTGCCGCTCGTAGGTGAGCCGCGCGCGGGCGAGCCCGTCGTCGCCGACCTCGAAGATCGGGAGTACGGCGTCCTCCACGTCGGCCGACCACCACGGCGCGAGCGGTCCGCCGCGCAGCATCGCGGGCAGGTCCTCCGGCGGGACCGCGACGCGGGGCGGGGCGAGCCGCTGCTTGACGACGTCGCGCGGCTCGTCGCGCGGCGGGCCCGCGACGCCGCCGTCGACCAGCACGGCGGCGAGGACGCGTTCCGGATGCTCCGCCGCGAGCGTCGCGGCCACCGCCGCGCCCCACGAGTGACCGACGACGACCGCGCGCGACCAGCCGAGCGCGTCGAGCGCGGTGGCCGCGTCGGAGGCGACCGTCGCCAGGTCGTAGCCTTCGTCTGGCTTGTCGGAGTCGCCGTGGCCGCGCTGGTCCAGCGCGCAGACCGGGCGGCCCGCGAGGTCGCGGGCGACGAGATTCCAGAAGCGGCGCTGCGACGCGAGGCCGTGCAGCAGCAGGACCGGCGTGCCGGTGCCGGCCCAGCGGGTGGCCGCGAGGCGGACGTCGTTGCCGGGCAGGGAGAGGTCGCGGCCGCCGACGACGGGCCGACCGGAGCCGAGGCTCAGGTCGTCGCCACGATCAGCACGTCGCACTGCGCCCGGTGCGTCACGACGGAGGGGACCGAGCCGAGCAGGCGGCCGGTGAGGCTGTTCAGGCCGCGGTTGCCGACGACGAGCAGGTCGACCTTGCGGTCCACGGCGGTGCGAACCAGCGCGTCGACCGGCTCGCCCTGGACCGCGAACGTCTCCACGTCCACGCCCTCGCCGACCCGCCCGACGGCCTCGCGCAGCACGTCCTCGGCGGGCGTCGAGCCGACCACCTTGTACGACTCCGGGCCGAGCGCGGCCGCCGCCTCCTGCTGCTCGCGCGCGGTGAGCGGCCGGTACGCCGTCACGACGATGAGCTGCGCGCCCGCCTCGCGGGCGATCGCGGCGGCCCGGTCGACCGCCTTGTACGACGTCTCCGACCCGTCCGTGCCGACGAGCACGCGCTGGTAGCTGCCCATGGCGGCAGAGCCTAGTCGGCGACGCCGCGGCGCGTCCCGCCGCGACCCGGGGCGCCGGCGGCTCTGGCTCGTACCCGGCGGCTACCATCGAACGGTGCCGATCTCTCTCCGCGAAGCCCTGTCCAGCCGTGTCGTCGTCGCCGACGGGGCGATGGGCACGATGCTCCAGGCGGCGGACCCGTCGCTGGAGGACTTCGAGGGGCACGAGGGCTGCAACGAGGTCCTCAACGTCACCCGCCCAGACGTCGTCCGCGCGGTGCACGCCGCGTACTTCGAGGCGGGCGTCGACTGCGTCGAGACGAACACGTTCGGCGCCAACCTCGGCAACCTCGGCGAGTACGACATCGCCGAGCGCATCCACGAGCTGTCGCTCGCCGGCGCGCGGCTCGCTCGCGAGGTGGCGGACGAGTACTCGACGGAGGACCGGCCGCGCTGGGTGATCGGCTCGATGGGCCCCGGCACCAAGCTGCCGACGCTCGGGCACGTGCCGTACGCCGTGCTGCGGGACGCGTACCAGGAGAACGCGCGCGGGCTGGTCGAGGGCGGCGCCGACGCGCTGCTGGTCGAGACCGCGCAGGACCTGCTCCAGGCGAAGGCCGCGATCGTCGGCGCGCGCCGCGCGGTGACCGCGTCCGGGCGCGACATCCCGGTCCTCGCCCAGGTGACCGTCGAGACGACGGGAACGATGCTGCTCGGCTCGGAGATCGGGGCGGCGCTGACCGCGCTGGAGCCACTGGGCGTCGACCTGATCGGCCTCAACTGCGCGACCGGGCCCGCCGAGATGGGCGAGCACCTGCGCTACCTCGCCCGGCACGCGTCGATCGGCGTCTCTTGCATGCCCAACGCCGGGCTGCCGACGTTGGGCACCCACGGCGCCGAGTACCCGCTGACGCCGGTGGAGCTGGCCGACGCGCTGGACTCGTTCACCAAGGAGTACGGCCTCGCGCTGGTCGGCGGCTGCTGCGGTACGACGCCGGAGCACCTGCGCCTCGTCGTGGACCGGGTGCGCGGCCGTGCGCTGGCGCCGCGGAAGCCGCAGCCCGAGGCGGGCGCGGCGTCGCTGTACCAGCACGTGCCGTTCCGCCAGGACACGTCGTTCATGGTCATCGGCGAGCGCACCAACGCCAACGGCTCGCGCGCGTTCCGCGACGCCATGCTCGAGGAGCGGTGGGACGACTGCGTCGAGATCCTGCGCTCGCAGGTCCGCGACGGCGCGCACATGATCGACGTCTGCACCGACTACGTCGGCCGCGACGGCGTCCGCGACATGAGCGAGCTCGTCTCCCGCTATGCCACGGCCTCGACGTTGCCGCTCGTCCTCGACTCGACCGAGGCCCCCGTTCTCCAGGCCGGCCTGGAGCTGCTCGGCGGCCGGGCGCTCGTCAACTCCGTCAA
Organism: Frankiaceae bacterium; assembly: GCA_030840645.1. Lineage (GTDB taxonomy): Bacteria > Actinomycetota > Actinomycetes > BP-191 > BP-191 > BP-191. The sequence goes on along the minus strand of JAVEEC010000039.1, from coordinate 3,261 downwards.
CTACGAGGACGGCGACGGCCCCGAGTCGCGAATGGCGAAGGTCATGCCGATGGTGATCGAGCACGGCGCGGGGGTCGTCGCGCTGACCATCGACGAGGAGGGGCAGGCGCGCACCGCGGAATGGAAGGTCCGCGTGGCGTCGCGGCTGATCGACGACCTCGTCGGCAACTGGGGGATGCGGACGTCGGACATCCTCATCGACTGCCTGACGTTCCCCATCGCGACCGGCCAGGAGGAGACCCGCCGCGACGCGATCGAGACGATCGAGGCGATCCGCCGGGTCAAGGCGGCCTACCCCGACGTGCAGACGACGTTGGGCGTCTCGAACGTGTCGTTCGGTCTCAACCCGGCCGCGCGCATCGTCCTCAACTCCGTGTTCCTCGCCGAGTGCGTCAAGGCCGGGCTCGACTCGGCGATCGTGCACGCGTCGAAGATCCTGCCGATGTCGCGCATCCCCGACGCGCAGCGCGAGACCGCGCTCGACCTCGTCTACGACCGCAGGCGCGAGGGGTACGACCCGGTGCAGGCGTACCTCGACCTGTTCGAGGGCGTCGACGCGGCGGCGGGGCGCGCGACGCGGGCGGAGGAGCTGGCGGCGCTGCCGCTGTCCGAACGCCTCGAACGCCGCATCGTCGACGGCGAGCGGAAGGGGCTGGAGGCCGACCTCGACGAGGCCATGGTCACGCGGCCCCCGTTGGAGATCATCAACGACACCCTGCTCGCCGGCATGAAGGTCGTCGGCGACCTGTTCGCGAGCGGCGAGATGCAGCTGCCGTTCGTCCTGCAGTCGGCCGAGGTGATGAAGGCCGCGGTCGCCTACCTCGAACCCCACATGGAGAAGGCCGACGCCGGCGGCAAGGGCACCATCGTCCTCGCCACGGTGAAGGGCGACGTGCACGACATCGGCAAGAACCTGGTCGACATCATCCTGAGCAACAACGGCTACTCCGTCGTCAACCTCGGCATCAAGCAGCCGATCTCCGCGATCCTCGACGCCGCGTCGGAACACGCCGCCGACGCGATCGGCATGAGCGGCCTGCTCGTGAAGTCGACCGTGATCATGAAGGAGAACCTCCAGGAGATGACCTCGCGCGGCGTCTCGACGCCCGTCCTGCTCGGCGGCGCCGCGCTGACGCGCGCGTACGTCGAGCGGGACCTGCGCGAGGTCTACGACGGCGACGTGTCGTACGCACGGGACGCGTTCGAGGGGCTGCGGCTGATGGACGCGGTGATGGCGGTGAAGCGTTCCGGCGGCTCGGTGCCGCCCGCCGCTGTGGTGCGCGCGCCCGCGTCCGCGGCGTCGGAGCGGCCCGCGCCGCGGCGGCGGCTGCCGGAGGTGGACGAGTCACTGCTGCCCGCGCGTTCCGCGGTCGCGGTCGACGTCCCGGTCCCGGTGCCGCCGTTCCTCGGGTCGCGGGTCGTCAAGGGGATCGCGCTCGCGGACTACGCGTCGTACCTCGACGAGCGGGCGACGTTCATGGGGCAGTGGGGGCTGCGCGGCTCGCGCGGGGGCAAGGGGCCGTCGTACGAGGACCTGGTCGAGACCGAGGGGCGGCCGCGGCTGCGCGAGTGGCTCGGCCGGATCGCGGCCGAGGGCATCATGAACGCCGCCGTCGTCTACGGGTACTTCCCCTGCGTCAGCAAGGGCGACGACCTCATCATCCTGGGCGAGGACGGCGGCGAACGCTGCCGCTTCACGTTCCCGCGCCAGCGCCGCGACCGGCGGCTCTGCATCTCCGACTTCTTCCGGCCCGAGGAGTCGGGGGAGACCGACGTGGTGGCGTTCCACGTCGTCACGATGGGCCAGCGGGTGTCGGAGGTCACGGGGGAGCTGTTCGCCGCGAACGCGTACCGCGACTACCTCGAGCTGCACGGCCTCTCGGTCCAGCTCACCGAGGCGCTGGCCGAGATGTGGCACGGCCGCATCCGCGAGGAGCTCGGCATCGCGGGCGGGGACTCGCCGGAGCTTTCGGAGGTGTTCCGGCAGGGGTACCGCGGCTCGCGGTACTCGTTCGGCTACCCCGCCTGCCCGAACCTCGAGGACCAGACGAAGATCGTCGAGCTGCTGGCGCCGGAACGGATCGGCGTCTCGCTGTCCGAGGAGTACCAGCTCCACCCCGAGCAGTCCACGTCCGCGATCATCGTGCACCACCCCGAGGCCAAGTACTTCGCGGCGCGGTGACCAGCGCTCCCACCGGCCGGCTGGCGGCGGTGCTGTTCGACATGGACGGGCTGCTCGTCGACTCGGAGCCGGTCTGGTCGGTCGCGGAGGCCGAGATCATGGCCTGGCTCGGCGGGCCGTGGAACCTCGACGTCAAGGCCCGCTGCGTCGGCCGCCGCGTGGACGAGGCGTGCCGAATCCTGGTCGACGTCGCCGGGTCGTCGGTGCCGTCCGGGGAGGTCGTCGAACGCCTCGTCGCGCGGATGTGCGAGCTGTTCCGCGCCCACCTGCCGTTGCTGCCCGGCGCGGTCGAGCTGGTCGACGCGGTCCGGGCGGCAGGCCTGCCGACGGCGCTGGTGTCGTCGTCCTACCGCGCGCTGGTCGACGCGGCGCTGGAGTCGTTGGGGGAGAGCAGGTTCGACGTGACGGTCGCGGGCGACGAGGTAGCTCGCGCAAAGCCCGACCCGGAGCCGTACCGCACGGCCGCGGCGGCACTCGGGGTGCACCCGGCGGACTGCGTGGTGATCGAGGACAGCCTCGCGGGCGCGCTCTCCGGCGAGGCGGCGGGGTGCGCCGTGGTCGTCGTGCCGAACGTCGTCCCCGTCCCGGCCGGCCCGGGCCGGGTCGAGGTCCGTTCCCTCACCGAGCTGGACGCCGGCCGCCTCGCCGACCTGGTCGGCGGTGCAGGTCGACGGAGCGCTCTCGGTCCCGCCTGACCGGTCAGTCGAGCAGGTCGGGCTGCTCGCGGACGATCCGCTGGTACAGCGGCTGGAACGAGATCCACCCCGCGACCTCGCTGCCGACCTGCTTGCTGGTCAGAGCCGCCTGCTCGGGGTCGATCAGCACCCGCGGGCCGGCCGCCATCGCGAGCAGCTGCGCCTGGCAGGAACGTTCCATCGTCACGAACCACCAGACCGCCGCGTCGACCGTGCTGCCGACGGTGAGCAGGCCGTGGTTGCGGAGGATGACGGCCTTGTTGCCGCCGAGGGCGTGCGCGATCCGCTTGCCCTCCTCGACGTCGAGGACGACGCCGGTGTAGTCGTCGAACAGCGCGTGGTCGGCGTAGAACGCCGTCACGTCCTGGGTGATCGGCTCCAGCT
>JAVEEC010000124.1 GCA_030840645.1 Frankiaceae bacterium | reverse complement strand
GCCCAGCACGGCGCCTCGCGGCGTTGTCGTCGGCGCCGAGAGCGCTGCTCTCGACCCCTCCTCCGCCTGGCGATGCACCGCCCTGGACGCCGCTCGCGACGATCGCGGATTGGGAGACACGCCCTAGCCGAGGACGTACGACTCCGCCTCGAAGGCCGCCCGTGGTGCCGGCACCTGCGCCGCCTCGGCGACGGGCAGGCGGACCGAGACGATGCACCCTTCGCCGGTCGCGGAACGCAGCTCCAGCGAGCCGCCCATCCCCTCGACCAGCCGCCGCGCCAGGTAGAGGCCGAGCCCGGCCCCGGGTACGAAGTGCTCGCCGATGCGCCGGAACCGGCCGAGCGCCAGGTCCTGCTCGTCCTTCGGGATGCCGGCGCCGTGGTCGCAGACCTCGATCGCGACCACCCCGCCGGCGATCTCGGCCGCGAGGACCTCGATCGGTCCGTCGCCACCGTGCAGGACGGCGTTCTCGACGAGCTGCTGCAGAACGGTGCCGAGGTGGACGGTGTCGGCCGTCACGCCGAGCGACTCCGGGACGTCGATCGCGACGCGTCCGGCGTCCGCCGTTGCGGTGACGACCTCGGCGACGACGCGGTGCACGAGCACCGGCGTCTTCCGGAACGTCACGTCGTTGGCGTCGAGCCGGGCCGCCATCAGCAGCGCCTCGACGAGGCGTTCGAGGCGCCGGCTCGCGCGCAGCCCCGCGTCGAGCAGGTCGTCGCGCACGGCGGCGTCGACGCGGTCCCCGTAGTGGCGCAGCGTCGTCAGCGACCCGAAGATCGTCGTCAACGGCGTCCGCATCTCGTGGCCGACGAGGGTGAGCAGGCGTTCCTCCAGCTGCTCGGCCTCGCGCAGCATCCGGCGGCTCTCCAGCATCGCCGCGAGCAGGTCCGCGATCGGCCGGATGAGCAGCAGGTCCTTCTCGGTGTACGCGCCGAGGCGGGCCGACTCGGCGGAGAGGACGACGGCGACGCGACCGCGCGCCATGCCGGGAACGTAGATGCCGCTGCGGATGCCGAGGTTCAACGGGATGTAGCCGGGCTCGCTGCGGACGTCGGTGACGACGAGCGGCTCGCCGCTCGCCCAGGCGCGGCCGGACAGGCCCTCGCCCTTCTCCAGCGTGTAGTCGCGGACGCCGCCGGCGTAGCCGTGCATGCCGAACAGCCGCAGCCGGCCGCCGTCGACCGTGCCGACCGCCGTGGCGTCCGCGTCGAGGACCTCCGCGAGCCGCCGGACCACGGCGTCCGACGCCGAACGGTCGCCGACGACGGTCATCGCGTCGGCGACGATGTCGACGTGCAGGCGGACGCGGGCGTCGTCGTGCTGCCGCGCGGCGTCGTAGCCGCGCCGGAACGCCACCAGCGCCACACCCGCGACGGTGAGGGGGAGCAGCGCGAGCACGAGGACTGGATGCACCCGTTAATGGTCGACCTGTCGGCGCCGATACCTGACGTCGTCGTGCATAACCATCCGAACTAGCCAGCCCGCCCTGGCCGGAAGGGGCTACGCGAGGCGCTCCACGATCATCGCCATGCCCTGGCCGCCGCCGACGCACATCGTCTCGAGCCCGAACGTCTTGTCGCGGAACTCCAGACCGTTCAGCAGCGTGCCGGTGATGCGGGCGCCGGTCATGCCGAACGGGTGGCCGACCGCGATCGCGCCGCCGTGCACGTTCAGCCGGTCGACGTCGATGCCGAGGTCGCGGTAGCTCGGGATCACCTGCGCGGCGAACGCCTCGTTGATCTCGACTAGGTCGATGTCGCCGATCGACATGCCGGCGTTGGCCAGCGCCTTCTTCGTCGCCTCGACCGGGCCGAGACCCATGATCTCCGGCGACAGCGCGGAGACGCCGGTCGAGACGATGCGGGCCAACGGCGTCAGGCCGAGCTCGGCCGCCCGGGTGTCGCTCATGACGATGACGGCGGCGGCGCCGTCGTTGAGGGGGCAGCAGTTGCCGGCGTTGACGGTGCCGTCGGGGCGGAACACCGGCTTGAGCTGGCTCACGGCCTCGATCGTCACGCCCGGGCGCGGGCCGTCGTCGGCCGTGACGACGGTGCCGTCGGGCGTCGTGACCGGCGTGATCTCGCGCTGCCAGAAGCCGTCGGCGATCGCCTTCTCGGCGAGGTTCTGCGACCGCACGCCGAACTCGTCCTGCATCTCGCGGGTGACGCCCTTGATGCCGGCGAGGTTCTCCGCGGTCTGGCCCATGGCGAGGTAGATGTCAGGGAGCCGGCCGTCCTCGCGCGGGTCGCGCCACTGCCCGGCGCCGCCCTCGGCGCGCTTGGCCGACCGCGCCTGCGCGTCGTCGTAGAGCGGGTTCGTGGTGTCGGGGTGGCTGTCGCTGTTGCCCTTGGCGTAACGGCTCACGGTCTCGACGCCCGCGCTGACGAACACGTCGCCCTCGCCGGCCTTGATGGCGTGGAACGCCATCCGCGTCGTCTGCAGCGACGACGCGCAGTACCGCGTCAGCGTCGTTCCTGGAACGTCGTCGAGGCCGAGCAGCGTCGCGACGACGCGGGCCATGTTGAAGCCCTGCTCGCCGCCGGGCAGGCCGCAGCCGAGCATCAGGTCGTCGATGGTGTGCGGGTCGAGCGCGGGCACCTTGTCCAGCGCCGCCTTGACGATGGTCGCCGTCAGGTCGTCGGGACGCAGGTCCTTCAACGAGCCCTTGAACGCCCGCCCGATCGGCGAACGCGCGGTCGCGACGATGACGGCCTCAGCCATGACGTACTCCTCGGTCGGTGGTGTACCGGGTAACGCTAGCCGACCGGGTGCGTCGCCGCCGCCAGCCGGACGGCGCCGTCGAGGGCCGCGGCCCAGAGCGCGTAGCCGTCGGCGCTCGGGTGGAAGCGGTCGCTCGACAGATACCGGTCCGGGTCGCTCCTGAACTCCGCCCCCGTCGCCGCGCCGATGTCGACGGCCATGCCGCCGGCGTCCGTGACGGCCTCGAGCTCGGCGCGGCCGATACGGCGCCCCTCCCACGCGACGACGTAGCGCAACGGCCGGTGGAACGCCGTCGGCGCGCCCATGTCGGGACACGTCCCGACGACGACAACGACGCCCGCGCCGCGCAGCCGCCCGACGGCCGCGGCGAGGTCGTGCCGTACGCGGGACAGCCGGGTCAGGTGGGTGGCGTCGTTCGCGCCGATCAGGATGACCGCGACGTCCGGCGGGTGGACGAGCGCGCGGGACACCTGCGGCCCGAGGTCGGCGACGCGGGATCCGGACACCGCGAGGCCGTCCAGCGTCACGAACCGGCCGGCGTCGGCGATCGCGCGCGCGGCCCGGCCCGCGACCGAGTCCTCGACCCGGGACACGCCGACTCCTGCGGCCGTCGAGTCGCCGAGCACCGCGAGCCGCAACGGCGGTGCGAACGCTCGCCCGAACGTTCCCGTGATGCTCGGCGCCGAGTCCGCGGACAGGAAGTCGCGGCGGCTCACCAGCACCGCCTCGACGCCCAGCAGCGCCCCGCCCGCGACCGTCGTCGCGGCCACGCCCGCGGCGACGCGACGGATGACCCTCCCCATGGAACGCAGCGTACGTCCGTCAGGGCGCCGCCAGCGCCTCGGTCACGACGCCGTCCTCGCCGAAGACGAGGAACCGGTCGAACGACCGCATGAACCAGCGGTCGTGCGTCACCGCCAGCACCGTCCCCTCGAACGCCGCGAGCCCCTCCTCCAGTGCCTCTGCCGACGCGAGGTCGAGGTTGTCGGTCGGCTCGTCCAGCACCAGCATCGTCGCGCCGCGGACCTCCAGCAGCAGGATCTGGAACCGCGCCTGCTGCCCGCCGGACAGGTGCCGGAACAACTGGTCGCCGGCACCGTCGAGCTCGTACCTGCGCAGCCGCCCCATCGCCTTTCCCCGGTCGTGCCCCTCGTCCCAGAGGACCTCGACCAGCGTCTTGTCCTGCAGCGCCGCGTCGTCGTGCGTCTGCGCGAAGTAGCCGGGCACGACGCGCGCGCCGAGCCGCGCGACGCCGGTGTGCGCGACGTCCTCGCCGGCCAGCAGCCGGAGGAAGTGCGACTTGCCGGTGCCGTTCGGTCCGAGGACGCCGACGCGTTCGCCGAAGAACACCTCGGTCGACCACGGCCCGGTCAGCCCGGTCAGCGCCAGGTCCTCGACCACCAGCGCGCGGACGCCGGTCCGCCCGCCGCCGAGGCGCATCGCGACCTTCTGCTCCTTCACCTGCTCCGGCGGCGGACCGGCCGCCTCGAACTTCTCCAGGCGGGTCACCATCGCGCGGTACCGCGACGCCATGTCGGGGCTGATCTTCGCCTGCACGCGCAACGTGTTGACCAGGTCCTTCAGCCGCTGGTGCTCCTCGTCCCAGCGCCGGTGCAGCTCGTCGAGCCGGTCGATCCGCGCCTGCCGCGCCTCGTGGTACGTCGCGAAGCCCGACCCGTGCACCCACGCCGACCGCGCCTCGACGGTGACGACCTTGGTCGCGGTGTTGGCGAGCAGCTCGCGGTCGTGGGAGACGTAGAGGACGGTCTTGGGGGTGTCGTTGATGGTGCGTTCGAGCCAGCGCTTGCCCTCGACGTCGAGGTAGTTGTCCGGCTCGTCCAGCAGCAGCACCGCCGCGTCGCTGCGGATCAACGCCTCTAGCGCGAGCCGCTTCTGCTCGCCGCCGGACAGCGTCCGGACGAGCCGATGACCCACCTTCTCGAACGGCTCCCCGAACGCCGCCACCGTGCACGTGTCCCAGAGCACCTCCGCGTCGTAGCCGCCGGCGTCGCCCCACGACGCGAGGGCGTGCGCGTACCGCATCGCGGTCTTCTCGTCGTCGTCGGTCATCATCGCCAGCTCGGCCGCGTCCAGCTCCGCGCCCGCCTTGACGAGGCCCGGGTCGCCGAGCGAGACGAGCAGGTCGCGGACCGTGGAGTCGTCGTTGATCGACCCGATGAACTGCCGCATCACGCCGAGGCGGCCGCCGTACGTCACCCCGCCCGCTGTCGGCGAGAGGTCGCCGGTGACGAGCCGCAGCAGCGTGGTCTTGCCGGCGCCATTGGCGCCGACCAGCGCGACGTGCGCGCCGTCGCCGACGCGGAACGACACGTCCTCGAACAGCGGGCGGCCGTCGGGCAGGGCGTACGAGAGGTGCGCGACGTCGATGTAGCTCACGTGGTCACACGCTCGCAGAACGCGGGCGCGTCGTCAGGCCGTTATCCCTCGGAGACGCCGGCGAGCAGGCCGGCCGCGTCGAACGCGCTCGCGAAGTCGTCGCGCAGCTCCTTGAGCTGCCGGTCGGCGCGGATCGCGCCGATCCACCCGGCCATCCAGCCGCTCGCCAGCTTCTCGAACCGCACGACCGTCACGTCGCCGTCGCCCGCCATGATCCGGATGCCGACCTTGAAGTACTGCGCCAGCGCACCGAGGAAGATCGAGGCGACCTTGTTGCCCTTCTCCGCGACGCCGTACCACTCGTCGTTCCACGTCATCCGGAACTTCCGCGACGCGAGTTCCTGCGCCGCGCGGTCCTTGGCGGCGGCGGCGTCCAGCCGCACAGCGACGTCCACGTACTTCACGGAGCCTCCTCGGGGGGTTCGACCGTCGGTACGCTAGCCGCCTCGCACCCCCTACGGTGCCGAACGCCCGAGAGGAACGGCAGTGGAGTACTACGAGTCGCTCGTCGACCTGGTCGGCAACACGCCGCTGGTCCGTCTCTCGAAGGTGACCCAGGGGCTGCGGCCGCTCGTGCTCGCCAAGGTCGAGTACTTCAACCCCGGCGGCTCGGTGAAGGACCGGATCGCACTCGGCATGATCGAGGCGGGCGAACGCTCCGGCGCGCTCAAGCCCGGTGGCACCATCGTCGAGCCGACGAGCGGCAACACCGGCGTCGGCCTGGCCATCGTCGCCGCGCAGCGCGGCTACAAGTGCGTGTTCGTCATGCCGGACAAGATGAGCTCCGAGAAGATCGGGCTGCTCCGCGCGTTCGGCGCCGAGGTCGTCGTCTGCCCGACCGCCGTCGCGCCCGAGCACCCCGACTCGTACTACTCGGTCTCCGACCGGCTGGCCAAGGAGATTCCCAACGCCTGGAAGCCGAACCAGTACGCCAACCCGATGAACCCCGAGGCGCACTACCGGTCGACGGGTCCGGAGATCTGGGCGCAGACGGACGGGCGGATCACGCACTTCGTCGCGGGCATCGGCACCGGCGGCACGATCAGCGGGACGGCGCGCTACCTCAAGGAGCGCAGCCCGAACGTCGTCGTCGTCGGTGCGGACCCGGAGGGCTCCGTCTACTCCGGCGGGTCCGGCCGCCCGTACCTCGTCGAGGGGGTCGGCGAGGACTTCTGGCCGGAGACGTACGACCGGCGCGCGGTCGACCGGATCGAGCCGATCAGCGACGCGGATTCGTTCAACACCACCCGCCGCCTCGCCCGCGAGGAGGGGCTGCTCGTCGGCGGCTCCTGCGGCCTCGCGGTCGCGGCCGCGCTGCGCGTCGCGAAGGAGCTCGGCCCGGACGACGTGATGGTGGTGCTGCTGCCGGACGGCGGCCGCGGCTACCTGTCGAAGATCTTCAACGACGAGTGGATGGCCGACTTCGGCTTCCTCGTCAAGGCGTCCGGCGAGCCCACGGTCGGGGAGGTGCTGGGGCGCAAGGCTTCCGGGCTGCCGGAGCTGGTGCACGTACACCCGCACGAGACGGTCGGCTCGGCCATCGCGATCCTCCGCGAGTACGGCGTCTCGCAGATGCCGGTCGTCAAGGAGGAGCCGCCGGTCATGGCCGCAGAGGTCGTCGGCGCGGTGGCCGAGACGGCGCTGCTGGAGGCGGTGTTCGCGGACCGCGCCGCCGTCGACCAGCCGCTCGAACGACACATGTCCAAGCCGCTCCCCGCCGTCGGCTCGGGCGAGCCCGTCTCCGCCGCGATGCACGCGCTCGAGGCCGCGACCGCCGCGCTCGTCCTGGACGACGGCAAACCGGTCGGCATCCTGACCCGCTCTGACCTGCTCAACTTCCTCGCTGGAGACGGACGATGACCTGGAACCCCGCGGAGCACGGCTTCGAGACGCTCGCCATCCACGCGGGGCAGGACCCCGACCCCGCGACCGGCGCGGTCATCACGCCGATCTACCAGACGTCGACGTACGCGCAGACCGCGGTCGGCGAGCACCGCGGCTACGAGTACAGCCGGTCGGGCAACCCGACCCGGACGGCGTTGGAGACCTGCCTGGCGGCGCTCGAACGCGGCGTGCGCGGCCTGGCGTTCGCCAGCGGCCTGGCCGCCGAGGACTGCCTGCTGCGCACAGCGCTGCAGCCGGGTGACCACGTCGTCATCCCGGACGACGCGTACGGCGGCACGTACCGCCTGTTCGCGCGGGTCGCGGAGAAGTGGGGCGTGAAGTTCACGCCGGCCGCGCTCGCCGACAACGCCGCCGTCGCCGCGGCGATGACGCCGGAGACCAAGCTGGTCTGGCTGGAGTCGCCGACCAACCCGCTGCTCGGCATCGCCGACATCGCGGGGCTCGCGACCATCGCGCACGACGGCGGCGCGCGGCTGGTGGTCGACAACACGTTCGCGTCGCCGTACCTCCAGCAGCCGTTGACGATCGGCGCCGACGTCGTCGTGCACTCGACCACGAAGTACATGGGCGGCCACAGCGACGTGGTGGGCGGCGCGCTTGTCGTCGCGGACGCGGGGCTCGGTGAGGAGCTGGCGTACCACCAGAACGCCATGGGCGCGGTCTCCGGTCCGTTCGACGCGTGGCTGGTGCTGCGCGGCATCAAGACGCTCGCGGTCCGGATGCGCCAGCACTGCGCCAATGCCCAGCGCGTCGTCGAGATGCTCACCGCGCACCCCGCCGTGACGCGCGTCCTCTACCCCGGACTGGCCGACCACCCGGGCCACGAGCTCGCGTCGAAGCAGATGCGCGACTACGGCGGCATGGTGTCGTTCCTCGTCGCGGACGAGGAGACGGCGCTGCGGGTCGTCGCGCGGACGACGGTGTTCACGCTGGCCGAGTCCCTCGGCGGCGTCGAGTCGTTGATCGAGCACCCCGGCCGGATGACGCACGCGTCGGTCGCCGGCTCGCCGCTGGAGGTCGACCCGACGCTGGTCCGGCTCTCCGTCGGCATCGAGGACGCCGACGACCTGGTCGAGGATCTGCGCGCGGCACTCGCGTGAGGCGCGCGACCGCGACGGCCGTCGCCGTCGTGCTGCTGGCCGCGTGCGGCGGCGGCAAGCCCGCCGCGAAGCCGAGCGCCGCGCCGAGCGCTCCGGCGCTCTCCGCGAGCGCGCGGGCGATCCGCGGGGCCGTCGCGCGGGCGCTGGCCGCGTGCCCCTGCTCGGTCGAGGTCAACCCGTCCGGCGTCGGCTCCGGCGACAGCTACTTCGCCCCGCGGCTGACCGGTGTCTACGACGCCCGCACGCGGTCTGCGACGCTGCGGGTGGTCGGCGAGCCCGGCGTCGAGGTCCGCGTCGTCGCAGGGCACACCTACCTCACCGCCCCGCAGCTCAAGGGCGGTTACGGCTCGGCCTGGGTCGAGCTCGACTTCAGCGGCCTGCCCGCGCGCAACGACACCCCACTCGCGGCGCTGGCGGTCGTCGACCCCGCGATGGCGTTCGCCGTCGCGTCCTCGGTCGCGGACGCCTCGCTCATGTCCGGCACGAACTACGAGACCGCGTTCGACGTCCCCGCGGCGGTCGCTGGCGCAGGTCCTTCCGGCGCGCTGCTGAGGCGGCTACTGCCGCCGGCCACCGCTTACGGCCGGGTCGGCCTCACCGCGGCGGGGGCGCTGAAGTACGTGGACTTCACGACCATCGGGCAGTCGGCGGCGCAGGACGACCAGCTGTCGGCGGGGCTGTCCTTCAAGGCCGGCCACGTCAAGGGCGGGCCGACGGTCGCGCCGCCGGGCGCCCGGCTCATCGACGTGGCCAAGCTCAGCGTCTGACGCTAACCTCTTGACAGCCGAATAGTACGGGACCATATGATCTGCTCGTGAACGAGTCGCCTGACCTCTCGCGCGCCGACCTCGACGGTGTCCCCGTCGGCCGGCTGCTCGCGTTGACGGGGCGGCTGCTGTCCGCGCGGTTCCAGCGGTTCCTCGACGCCGAAGGGCTCAGCCACTCCGGCTGGCTGGTCCTGATGAAGCTCGGTGACGCCGACGGCCTCACCCAGCGCGAGGTCGCCGACCGGTGCTACGTCACGCAGGCGACCGTCACGGGGGTCGTGGACACCCTCGAACGCGACGGTCTCGTCGTCCGCGAGCGGGGGACCGACGACCGCCGCGTCGTCCGCGTCCGCCTCACCGACACCGGACGGAGCCGGCTGGCGAAGGCCAAGGCGACGGTGCACGCCGAGATGGCGCCGCTGTTCGCCGATCTGACCGCGCGCGAGGAGGCCGTCGTACGACGGTTCCTCACGCGGACCGTGCGCCGCCTCGGCGCCGAGACAGGGGAGAGCAACCGGTGACCGCACCACCCATCAAGGTCGTCAACCTCAGGAAGGTCTACGCCAGCGCCGGCAAGGAGATCCGCGCCGTCGACGGCATCGACCTCGAGGTCGGCAAGGGAGAGTTCTTCGGCCTGCTCGGGCCCAACGGCGCCGGCAAGTCGACGACGATCGGCATGCTGACGACGCGGGTCATCCCAACGGAGGGGCAGGCGTTCATCGCCGGCATCGACGTCGTCGCCGACCCCGCGACCGCCAAGCGCTACATCGGCGTCGTTCCGCAGACCAACACCCTCGACCGCCAGCTCAGCGTCGCGGAGAACCTGGAGTTCCACGGCCGGTACTTCGGCCTCACCCGCAAGCAGGCGGCGGCGCGCGCGGTGGCGCTGCTCGACCAGTTCAAGCTCGCGGACCGCGCGAAGGCGAGCGTCCAGGAGCTGTCCGGCGGCATGGCGCAGCGGCTCATGGTCGCTCGCGCGCTCGTGCACGAGCCGGAGATCCTGTTCCTCGACGAGCCGACCTCCGGCATCGACCCGCAGACGCGGCTCGCGCTCTGGGAGATTCTGCGCGACCTGCACGCGGCCGGGCAGACCATCCTGCTGACGACGCACTACATGGAGGAGGCGGACACGCTCTGCGAGCGGCTCGCCATCATCGACAACGGCAAGGTGCTCGCCCTCGGCACGCCCGAGGAGCTGAAGGACGGGCTCGGCGCGGACACCGTCATCACGCTGTCGTTCGCCGTGCCGCCGGACGGGCTCCTCGCGAAGATCGAGCGCCTCAAGGCCGTCGACCACATCGAGACCGCCGACGACAACACCGTCCGCGTGTACGCCGCCGACGCCGACGGCCTGCTCGCCGACATGGTGACCCTCGCCACCAAGTCGAACGTCCGCGTCACCGACGCGTCGTCACAGCCACCCACGCTCGAGGCCGTGTTCCTCGCGCTGACCGGACGGGACCTCCGCGAATGACCGCTGTCGCCACCACCCTCCCCCCCGCCACCGCCCGGGCCGGCACCGGCCCGCGCCAGGCGTTCGTCGCCCTGCTGCTCCGCGACGTCCGCGTCCTGCGGAAGAACCTCAAGCAGTTCGTCCTGCGGACCGTCATGCAGCCGCTGCTGTTCACGTTCGTCTTCGCGTACGTGTTCCCGAAGATCGGCCAGGGCTTCGGCGGCAGCGCGGCTACGCGCGCGCCGGGTCAGGACACGTTCGCGACGATCCTCGTCCCCGGTCTGATCGCCGTGGCGATCATCTTCCAGGGCATCCAGTCGGTCGCGCTCCCGCTGGTGCAGGAGTTCTCGTACACCAAGGAGATCGAGGACCGCGTCCTCGCGCCGATGTCGGTCAGCCTCGTCGGGTTCGGCAAGGTCGTCGCCGGCGCGATGCAGGCGGCGCTGTCGGCGCTCGTGGTGTTCCCGATCGTCATGGTGGTGCACGCGAAGGGCGAGGGGCCGCGGGTGCACATCTCGAACCCGCTGCTGTTCCTCGCCGTGCTGCTGCTCGCGTCGTTCCTCGGGGCGGCGTTCGGGCTGCTGATCGGGACGTCGTTCGCGCCGCAGCAGGTGCCGCTGGTGTTCTCCATCATCGTGCTGCCGTTGACGCTGCTCGGCTGCATCTACTACCCGTGGGCGCGGCTGACGCCGATCGCCTGGCTCAAGTACGGCGTGCTGATCAACCCGCTCGTCTACATGAGCGAGGGGATGCGCGCCGCGCTGACGCCGCACGAACCGCACATGAACGTCGCCGTCGTCGTGCTCGCGATGGTCGCCGCGACCACGGCACTGCTGGTGGTGTCGTTGCGGAAGTTCCGCCAGCGCGTCGTCGTCTGAGGGGCTACCGGACTACGCGCCGGACCGCCTGGACCAGGCCGACCGCTCGACGGACCGCGGCCTGGCCCTGCCTGCGAGTCAGCAGGACCGGTGCGTAGTGGCTGGCGTCCTTCACGTCGAGGAGCTCCCGGAGCGCCCTGGCCATCCGAGCGCCGTCGGGAACGACGCCGGCCAGCGGTCGGCCGCCTGCCGGTGGTCCTGTCCGCGCGACCGCCTGCCCAGCACCGCGCCGCACGCTGCGTCGGCGGCGGCGATTCCCGCGAGCACCGAGAGTGCGGCGGCGACGCCGGGCGCGGTATCGACATGCTCGCCCAGCACCAGGTCGGCTACGTCCGCGAACATTTCTGCCTGGGCGAGCCGGGTCCGCGCCTGCTGGGGCGAGCACGGCTCGGTCCGGCCGGACGACCGCGGGGTCACCGGCGACTCCGCACTGGGCGCCGCTGCCGGACGAACGCCGGTAGTCCCGGCCCGTAGAGCGTGATCGAGTCGCGGAGCCACTCCTGCACGATGGCGGCGTCCGCCTCCACGAGAGCGGCGACCCCCGGCTTCGTCGTCTCGAATACCTGGCAGTGGTTGCCGGTCCACCGGCGCACCCGCCGCCGCAGGTCGTCGACCTGTTCCGCCCAGGCCGCCGAGCCCTCGGAGACCTTCGCCGGCCGGACGAGCAGCACGTCGATGTCGCTGTCCGCGTCGCCGTCCTGGCGCGCGTAGCTGCCGAACACGCCGGCGTGCAACGGCGGGACGGCCCAGCCGGCGATCAGGGACGTGAGCCGGTCGAGCAGCTCGTGGCGAACGCTCACCAGTGCTTCGACAGCGGGGAACGCCACGTGGTCCCGGTTGAGCAGGTACAGGACGGCTCCGCCCCGCTCGTCGGCGTCGACGACGCCCTGTCCGACGAGCCGGTGCAGCGCGCGCCGTACGCCGGCCTCGGACCCGGATCGGACCAGCCGGGCCACCTCCCGGCCGGCCAGCGGCTCGGTGGTGCGCGCGAGCACGTCGAGGACCGGCCCCTCCAACGTGGGAACGAGGGACCGGGTGGTCTCGGAGAGGTCCACTGCCGTACCTCGCAATCCGACGCAGGTGCGTTCTATTGTACGCAGTTGCGTCGGATAGTGCGCAGCCGCTACGCGCCGGGCTTGGCGACCATCAGCCAGACGATGACGGTCAGGATCGTGATGTTCAGCAGGCCGAGGAGGCGGACCCGGGTCGCCTCCTCGGGCGCGGGGGTGCCGGTGGCGAGCTTCGCGGCCGCGCGGCGCTCCGCGCCGCCGATGAACACCGCGCCGTTCACGATCGCGACGACGAACAGCAGCATCGACATGCTCACCCACTGGTCCTTGAAGTCGGCGAGGTCGTGCTTGTCGCGCAGCACCAGCGCGAGGCCGAGCAGGAACACGATCGACGCGGCGGGTCCGAAGCGCTCGGCGGCCTTCGCGCCGACGCGGACGAACGCCGCCTCCCCGCGCCGGATCGCGCCCGGCATCAGCAGCGCCTGGGTCGCGAGCCAGCCGATGGTGACGATGGCGAAGAGGATGTGCAGCGTCAGCAGGACGTTGCGGGCGTTCATCGAGTCTCCTTCGATCACGTGGGCTTGGCGACCATCAGCCAGACGATGACGACGAGCAGCAGCGTGCTGATGCCCCCGAGCATCGCGATGGTCCGCGCTTCCTCCAGCGCGGGCTGCCCCGACTCGAGCTTGGCGGCGGCACGCTGCTCGGCGTCGCCGATGAACTTGCCGCCGATCACCGCCGTCACGACGAACAGCACCATGGCGATGCCGACCCAGCGGTCCTTGAACGCGTACGCCTTGCTCTGCGCGACGAGCCAGATGCCGAGCAGGAAGACGACGACGCTCGCCGGGCCGATCTTCTTGGCGTAGCCGCTCGCCGTACGGACGAAGCCGGCGTTCTCCGGGCCGCCGCGGATCGCGCCGGGCACGACCATCGTCTGCGTCGCGAGCCACCCGATGAGGAGGATCGCGGTGAGGACGTGCAGGGCGAGCAGGACGTTGCGCAGCGTGAACACGTTGCCTCCCGGACCGGTGTCTGCGACAGGCTATTCGGTCGGCGCGGTTGCGGGCGCGACCCGGGTCTCCGGCGCGGCGAGCGCCAGCGCCGCCGCGGCGGCGAGCACCCCCGCAGTGAGGCCGAACGCCGCGCCGTACGACACGTTGTCCGCCAGCGCACCGGCGGCGAACGGCCCGACGACCGACCCGGTGTCGCCTGCCATCTGGTACGCCGCCACGGTCGTCCCGCTCCGCCCGCCGACGACGTCGCCGACGACCGCGGCGGGCGCCACGTCCAGCAGCCCGGAGCCGAAGCCGAACACCGCCATCGCCACGACGTACGCCGGCAACGACGGCAGCAGCGCGAGCAGCGTCATCGCCAGCGCCGACAGCAGCAGCCCGACGAGCAGCACCGGCCGCCGGCCGCGGTGGTCGGCCCAGCGACCGGCGGGGAGCAGAACCAGCGCGTTGACGCCCGCGACGATGAAGAACCCGATGTAGGTCCAGCTGTCGGACAGGTGCAGCACCTCGACGACGAAGAGCGGGATCAGCGCGCTGCGGACGCCGAGCGCGGCCCAGTTGTCCGCGAGGTTCGCGGCGAGCGCGGCGCGGTACGCGCGCGACCGGAACGCCTGCGCCAGCGTCGTCCCCGACGGCGCCCCCGGCACGGCCGGAGGATCTGTCATCGGCGAGCGGGGCAGCAGCGCGAGGCCGATGCTCCCGGCGACCAGCAGCGTGCCGGCGTAGATGTAGAACGGAGCCCGGAAGCCGATGTGCGCGACCGTGCTGCCGAGCGCCGGGCCGCCGATGCCGCCGAGGAGGAACGACCCGCTGAACAGCCCCACCGCCCGCCCGCGCTGGTCGGGGGTCGTGGAGCGCAGCACGATGCTCATCGCTGAGACCGAGAACATCGCCGACCCGACGCCGCCCGCGCCGCGCAGGACGAGCAGCTGGACGTAGGTCTGGGACGCGCCGGCCAGCGCGGAGGACACGCCGACGATGCCGATGCCGAGCGCGAGCACGAAGCGTTCGCCGATGCGGTTGACCAGGCGGCCGCAGCCGAGCGCGGAGACGAGCCGCATCAGCGCGAACACGCTGATGACCGCGCCCGCCGCCGCCTTGCCGACGCCGAACGACTTGGCGAACCGCGTGATCACCGGCGCCACGAGCCCGAAGCCGACGGCGACGCTGAACGCCACCGCCGACAGCACCGCGACCTCGCGGCTCGGCGGGCGGGGGAGGCGGAACCCGCGGATCGTTCGGGAGCGGGGGAGGCCGGCCATCGCGCCGATCCTGTCACGCTCGGCGTGCGGCCCGGTCCGGGTCGGGATGTCCGGTCGGCTCGCCGGGGCGTCCGGTTTGTCGCATACCTCGGGTTTCGCAGGCCCGCTCGCCGCTTTACACTCGACGGACAGGTGTCGGTCCCGCTCGGCCGCCGCGCAGGAGAACGCTTCCGCTGTGGCGAACGAGTGAGGCCAGGCTTATGTGCCCGGACCGGAGGCTCCCCGTGCGTACCGTCTACCGCGTCGTCACGACCGCCGTTGCGCTCGGCGCCGTGTTCCCGTTCGGGGCCGTGACGGCGCATGCCGACACCGCCAATCCACAGGTGGACCAGGCCAACTGGTTCTGGGCGGAGCAGGTCGGCGGGACGATCCCGGGATCGCCCGGCGTGCCCTACCCCACCGGCGTCCCAGACCAGACCGTGCCCAAGGACAGCAACGACCTCGCCGTCGCGGGTAACCCGGCGCAGCAGAACAAGGACCCCAAGGGCGTCGACAAGGAGGCGTACCTCTCGTTCGGCCTCGCCACAGTCCCGGTCGGTTCCACGGTGACGAGCTTCACGTTCACGGTGCCGCTCGACCCGGCCGCGCACAGCGCATACGACCCGAACGCCGTGCCGGTCCTGGTGGCGTGCGCGCCGAAGGGCGGCTGGGGCCAAGGGGCGCTCGGCCAGAACGGCGACCAGTTCGACGGCAAGCCTGCCGACGACTGCGCGAACGCCCCCGAGGGCAAGTTCGACGCCGCGAAGCTGACGTACACCTTCGACGTCACCGACCTCGCGGCGAAGTGGGCGGGTGGCGACTTCAACTTCGGCGTGGCCATCCGCAACGCGGAGGACTACACGACGCCGTTCAACCTGGTGCTCGGCCCCGTGGAGAAGATCACCGCGGCCATCGACTTCACCGCGCCGGCGCCGGTCGTCGTGCCGACAACCCCGCCGGTGCCTCCTGTCGACAACGGCGGGGTGACCCCGCCGACGACCGGCGGCTACACCGGCGGGATCATCACCCCGCCCGTGGTCGACGTCCCCGTGCCACAGCCGCAGCCCCAGCAGCCGCCGGTGACCCCGGTCACGGCGCCGCGGCCGGCGGTGCAGATCGCCGCCCGGCCGCTGACCCAGGAGACGTCGCCGTCGGCGGGGTTCTGGCTCGCGATGCTCGCGGGCGTCGTCCTGCTCGGGGTCGTGTCGCTCGTCCTCGGCGACCCGGAGGTGGCCGTCGCGGCCTCGCGCGACCGCGGTCTGGACCGTGCGTTGCGCCGCCGTAGCTCGGGTAAGCCCGCCGCGACCCCGGGGTTCCGACCGCGTACGGTGTGACCGCCGCGTGCCTTTCTACTGGAGTTGACATGCACCGTTCCCGGATCCGCCGCCTCGGCGCGATCACCGTCCTGTCGCTGCTGCTGACGAGTTGCGGCCTCAAGCACGACACGTACCAGACGCTGAAGCAGTCGGGCGGCGGCGTCGTGAACGGCGGCGGGAACGGCACGGGTACGGGCACCGGCACGGGTACAGGCACGGGGACGGGGACGGGGACCGGTACGGGCACAGGCACGGGCACGGGTACCAATACGGGCACGGGCACCGGGACGGGGACCGGCACGGGGAGCGGCACCGGTACGGGAACGGGGTCCGGGAGCGGCACGGGAACCGGGTCTGGCAACGGCACCGGATCCGGCACCGGCAGCGGGACCGGGAGCGGCCCGGGCAACAGCACCGGCGTCACGGCGTCGGAGATCAAGATCGCCATCCACGCGCCGATCACGGGCGCGGCCCCACTGCCGGCCGGCGCATTCGAGTCCGGCGCGAAGATGTGGTGGGCCAACCACAAGGTGTTCGGCCGCCAGGTGACCGTCACCGTCCTCGACGACCAGTACAAGCCCTCGTCCGCCCGGCGGGTCTGCGAGACCGCGTCGCAGGACAACTTCCTCGTCATCGGCGCGGCCGGCACCGACCAGATCCAGGCGTGCGCGAGCGACCCGGTCCTCGCGCGCAGCAAGACGCCGTACCTCTCCGCGGGCGTCACCGAGAACGGCCTTGCCGGCCTCCCCAACTACTTCGCGATCAGCCTGTCGTACAAGCAGCAGGCGCCCGCGGTGGTCAAGAACGCCAAGGCGTACGGCTCGACCGGCTCTTGGGCCGTGGTCACAACCGACACCCCCAACTTCTACGACGCCCGCAACGCGATCGTCAGCTCGCTCAACTCCCAGGGCATCGCGAACAAGGTCTTCAAGTCGCCCAAGACCTGCAACGATGACCCGGGCCAGTCGGTCAGCCTCGCCCAAGACCTGATCGCGTACAAGGCGAGCACGGTCTACTTCCTCACCGCGCCGAAGTGCTGGCTGTACGTCATCCAGCAGGCCCACCAGCAGCTCTACGAGCCGATCTGGACCGGCCCGGGCGTGAGTATGGGCGAGAACGAGGTCGCCGGTGTCGCGTGCAAGCAGGACCCGAGCCTCAAGGCGACGTTCCTCTCTCCGTACCCCGCGACCGACCAAGCGCCCCCGGACTTCAAGTCCGCGCCGGGACACTCCAGCGCCGCTAACGACGAGGACATCCAGCTCTCGCTGTACGGCCTGTCGCAGGTGATCTACCAGGCGCTGCTCGGCACCGGCGGCAATCTCACCCGCGAGAACTTCATGGCCAAGCTGCCCAGCCTCACCCTCCAGTCGAACGTGTACCCGACCGTGAACTTCCGTGGCGGGCACTTCGGCGGAACGCAGGCATGGCCGTTGAAGGTCGACTGCAACAGCGGCGTGTGGAAGACGGCTGGGCCTAAGATCACGCCGTGATCTCTCAGGCCGTCGAGTTCAGCGCACGTACGGACCTCTTCCAGCCCATCGTTCTCGGTCTCATCGTCGGGTCGATCTACGGGCTCGTCGGACTCGGGCTCGTCCTGCTCTACAAGAGCAACCGCATCTTCAACTTCGCCCAGGGCGAGTTCGGGACGGTGGCCGCGTACGCGGCGTTCTGGGGTCTGAACGGACGCATCTTCGGCTGGCACATGCCCTACGTCGGTGCGATCGGGTTCGGCGTCGTCGCGGGCGTGCTCTCCGCGGTGGCGACAGAACGCCTCGTGATCCGGCCGCTGTTCTCCAGACCCAAGGTCACGGTCGTCGTGGCAACCGCCGGCGTGGCCCTGTTCTTCATCTACGGCACGCTGCTGATCCAGGGCCCGAACCCCGACGTGTTCCCTTCGCGGCTCCAGCGCCCGTTCTTCTCGGTGTTCGGCAACGGCCTGGCCGGCGCGATCAGCGACGAGAAGGGCCTGAAGATCTCGAAGCTCCAAGTGCTCACGTTCGTCGTGTTGATCGTGCTCGCGGTGCTAGCCGCGCTGTTCTTCAGGTACACGCCGTACGGCACGGCGATCCTCGCGGTCTCGCAGGAGCCGACCGCTGCCAGCGTCGTCGGCATCAACGTCAGCAGCGTGTCGTTGCTGACCTGGACGATCGCAGGCTTCCTCGGCGCCGTGGCGGGGCTGCTCGTCGCGCCGACGCAGACCATCACGCCGGGGTTCATGACGTTCACGGTGCTGATACCAGGCTTCACGGCGGCGGTCGTCGGCGGCATCACGAGCCTGCCAGGGGCGTTCGTCGGGGGCCTGCTGATCGGTGTCGTGCAGCAGCTCGCGAGCAAGCTGCCGAGCATCTTCTCGGGGTCGTTCCTCGCCAACACGCCGGGCGTGTCGCAGGTGATCGTCGCGCTCGTGCTGCTCGCCATCCTGCTCGTGAAACCCGCCGGCCTCCTCGGTAAGGAGACCTGATGACGGCGCTCGCGCCGGCCGAGCAGGCCGCGGCCCTCGCGCGGCGACAGCGCCGTGGCACCCTCGGGATCCTGGTCCGGGTCGTCGTCGCTGTCCTGCTCGCGTACTTC
This sequence comes from Frankiaceae bacterium, assembly GCA_030840645.1. Taxonomy (GTDB): domain Bacteria; phylum Actinomycetota; class Actinomycetes; order BP-191; family BP-191; genus BP-191. The sequence goes on along the minus strand of JAVEEC010000124.1, from coordinate 757 downwards.
GTGGGCTGGGCCGCGGCACACAGCCGGGAGTGGACGCCGCTAGCGATCGTCGCGGCGGTGTTCGCGATGGTCGGCCTCTCGCTCAACATCCTCATCGGCTACACCGGCCAGCTCTCGCTCGGGCACCAGGGCTTCCTCGGTGCCGGGGCGTGCGCGGCGGCGTTCGTGCAGACGAAGATGCACGCGCCGTTCGCTGTCGCGGTCCTCAGCGCGGTGGCTGTGGGGGCGCTGTTCGCACTCGTGCTCGGGTTCGTCGCGCTGCGCATCCGCGGGCTCTACCTCGCACTCATCACGCTCGTGTTCGGGCTGACGTTGTCGTCGTCGTTGTTCCTCGTTCCCGCCCTCACGGGCGGCGGGGCCGGGCAGAAGGCGGACCGGCCGGCGTTCCTCCAGGAGAACACCAACTTCTACTGGTTCTGCCTCGCGCTGGTGCTCGTCGTCCTCTACCTCGACTCGCGGCTGCTCGCGAGCAAGGCCGGCCGGGCGCTGCTGGCGATCAAGGAGAACGAGCGGGTCGCCGAGGCGTTCGGCATCGGCGTGACGGCGTACAAGCTCCTTGCCTTCGGCCTGTCCGGTGCGATCGCCGGACTGGCGGGTGGGCTGTTCGCCTTCCGCAGCCAGACCTACGCCGCACAGGACTTCACCGAGACCGGCCTGTCCCTCGCGCTGCTGTTCGTCGTCATGGTCGTCGTGGGCGGGCTCGGCAACCGGGTTGGTGTCGTCATCGCCGGTTCGTTCTTCGCGCTGCTGAACTACC
>JAVEEC010000080.1 GCA_030840645.1 Frankiaceae bacterium | reverse complement strand
CCGCCCCCGGCATTGAGCGTCGTGCTCGTGCCGGCCGAGCCGCCCCGGAGGGTGTCGTCGCCGGAGCCGGAGTTGACGGTCGCGGTGGCAGTGTCAGGGCAGGCGCTGTTGAAGTCGTTGTCGTTCGCGCCGTCGCCGAGGTTGAACGTGTAGCTGGTGAAGCAGTCGCGGGCGGTCGTGACGCTGTCGTTGCCCGCCCCGAAGTCGGCCCGGACCCCGGCATGCCCGGGGCAGGACACCCAGGTGGGATCGACGACGTAGAAGCAGTCGCCCGGCGCGGACGCGATCGTCTGGATGTCGATGATCTCGTCGTTGTTGCCGTCGTCGCTCAACCTGAACTGCACGTCGTGGTTGAGGTTGTCGCTCGTGGTGAAGACGAGCGTGTCCCCGTCATAGGTGAGGGTCCCGGCGGCGGACGCCGACGCGGCGAGCAGCAGGAAGGCGGCGAGCGCCAGGAGGACGACTGCGGACCGGCGGCGTGTGCGCATATCGCACACTCCCCGGGATGCTGGGTCAAGTCAAGCGGTGGCAGAGCTCCAGTGGGCCGCGGAAGGAGATGTTCGGGTGGAACGGGATCTCCTGGCCCTCGACGAGGCGCAGCCCCGGCCAGCGGGCGGTCAGGCCCCGTGCGCGCGAGCCGCGCTGGCGTAGTCGTCGGCGCAGTCGTCGACCTCGCTCGCGGTAGCGCCCGCGCGGCGGAAGGAGGGCCGCCGCCGCGCGGGCTGGGACGTCGCTACCGGAGGATCCCGACGTGGTTGTGGTGGCGGCTGCGGTAGGTGAAGCCGCCGAGCGAGACGAGCAGCAGCAGCCCGCCGGCGCCGCCGGCGCCGATCGCGGCCGAGTCCCAGTCGAACCCCTGGTCGATGCTCTGCGCGACGGAGGCGGACTCGGGCTCGATGACGACCCGGTCGGCAGGCGTCGCGTCGCGCTGCTCCGGCCGCGCGCTCGCGACGGGGGCGGCGAGCGCGAGCACCGCAAAGCCGATGACGACCAGGCGGGTGATGAGGCGTGAGACCTTCATGGACGGCCTCCTTCCGAGGCGGTCGAGGTGGACGCCTGGGACCCTCGCCGGGCGCGGTATACGTTCGGACAACGCCCGGTTTACTCGCGACTCGACCCAGAGTAGGTTCGCTGAACGGTGGACCTTCGGCTACTAGGGCCGGTCGAGGTTCGAGTCGACGGCCGGCCGCTCGAGCTGGGCCCCCGCAAGCAGCGGGCTGTTCTCGCGATGCTCGGGCTCGAAGCGGGCCGCACCGTGACGGCCGACCGCCTCGTCGAGGGCCTGTGGGGAGAGCACCCGCCGGCCAGCGCACCGAAGATGCTGCAGCTCTACGTGTCGCATTTGCGACCACTGCTCGACGGCAGCGGCGCCTGTATCCTCACCCACGGTCGCGGCTATGAGCTCCACCTCTCGGAGGGCGAGGTGGACGTCGCCCGCTTCGAGCGGCTGTTGAACGACTCTCATGCGCGCGAGGCGCTCGCCCTCTGGCAGGGCGCGCCGCTGGCCGACGTGGCCGACGAGCCGTTCGCCGCGCCGGAGATCCGCCGCCTCGACGAGCTGCGCCTGCGGGCGGCCGAGTGCGCGATCGACGATGACCTGGCCGCGGGCCGCCACGCCGAGGTGATCGGCGAGCTCGAGGCGCTCGTCGCCGAGCAGCCCCTACGCGAGCACCTGCATGCGCAGCACATGCTCGCGCTGTACCGCTCCGGCCGCCAGTCCGATGCCCTTGCGGCCTACAGCGACGCACGTTCAGAGCTCGTGGAGCAGATCGGCGTCGAACCCGGTGGAGAGCTGCGGAGGCTGCAGGACGCGATCCTCGCTCAGGACCCCGCGCTCGACCTACCCGGCGCGGTCGACGCCGAGCCCGACGCCTCCCTGCGGCCTCGACCGCGCCGGACCCCGGTGGCGCTGCTGATCACCGCGGCGGTCCTGCTCGTCGCGGGTCTCGCTGCGTACGGCGCGATTCGCGTCATGGAGCCCGACGGGCTGGCCGGGATCGACGAGAACGCGGTCGGGATGATCGAGCCGGGCAGCGGTTTGATCACCGCGCAGTACGGCGTCGGCAGGAGCCCGAGCGCGGTCGTTGGTGGCGGAGGGTCCGTCTGGATCGCGAACGCGGCCGACGGAACGGTCACGCGGATCGACGGCAGGCACCAGTCGGTGACGATCCCCGTCGGTGGCCATCCGGCGGCGCTCGCGTTCGGTGGCGGCTCGCTGTGGGTCGCCGACAGCGACTCGCGCAACGTCCTGCGGGTCGAGCCGGACACGAACAAGGTTGTTGCGCCGGTCGAGGTCGGCAACGCGCCGCGCGCGCTGGCCGCCAGCGCAGGCGCGCTGTGGGTGGCGTCAGGTGTCGACGGGCGTGTCCGGCGGATCGATCTGAAGACCGGCCGGGTCGCGCGACCGATGCTCGTCGGGGCGAACCCGAGTGCGATCGTGGCCGGCGCCGGGTCGCTGTGGGTCGCGAGCGAGGAGGCTGGCACCGTCACCCGGGTCGAGCCGCGGACCGGCACGATCGTGAAGACGATCTCCGTCGGCGACGGCGCCAGCGCGCTGGCGGTGGGCGAGGGCGCGGTATGGGCGGTCAACCGCCACGTCGGCACGCTGTCGCAGATCGATCCCGCGAGGAACGCCGTGACGTGGACGGGTCGCGTCGGCCGCGACCCGACCGCCGTGGCGGTCGGCGAGGGCTCCGTGTGGGTCGCCGGAGGAGAAGAGGGCACCGTCCGCCGCGTGGATCCGGAAGGACCCAGGGTGGTCGAGAAGCTCCCGGTCGGGAGCAGCCCCGCGGCGATCGCGGTCGCCGGCGGGTCGGTGTGGGCCGCCGCGGGCGCCCGTCTGGCCGCGCACCGGGGCGGCACGTTGCGCGTGCGCGTCCCGTATGCGGCCCCGTACGGGATCCCGATGGACTGGCTGCACTGGTGGTCGTACACCAACTGGGGCACCTCCCAGGTCAGCTCACTCGCGTACGACGGCCTGGTCGCCTACCGGCGGGTCGACGGCGCCGCCGGGGCGACGCTCGTCGGCGCGCTGGCGACAAGCGTGCCCGCGCCGAGCCCTGACGGCCGTAGCTATGTCTTCACGTTGCGGCCCGGGTTGCGCTTCTCAGACGGGAGGCGCGTGTTGCCGACGGACTTCAGGGCCTCGATCGAGCGGTTCCTGGAGGGGTCGCGCGACAACACGCAGGCACATCAGTTCGGCCCCTTCTTCGACGGGATCGTCGGCGCTCGGAGGTGCATCGCCGGTCACACCCGCTGTGACCTGTCGAGAGGGATCGAGACCGACGTTCCGTCGCGCACCATCACCATCCGCCTCGTCCGCCCCGACGGGGACTTCCTGCACAGGCTCACGATGGCGTACGCCTTCGTGGTCCCGGCGGACAGCCCCCGCCGGGCCACCACAGGGCGGACGCCGCCAGGTACCGGGCCGTACCGCGTCACGACGTGGGACAGCCATCACGGCGGGACGCTGGTCCGCAACCCGTACTTCCGATCGACCTGGCGCACCGCGGGCTTTGCGGACCGCATCGAGCTCGGGGTCCACGACGTGACGACCACCGAGCGGCAGATCGCCGCCGTCCAGCGCGGTACGGCCGACGTGGCGGTCGTCGCCGGCCCGTTCAACCTGCACGTGTCGCCGGCCCAGCTGCGGGCGGTGTTCGCGCGCTCGCCGGGCCAGCTGCACAGCGCCCCGTCACCGGCCGGGGATTGGATGTTCCTCAACATGCGGCGGCGGCCGTTCGACGACATCCGCGTCCGCCAGGCCGTCAACTACGCGATCGACCGGACGCGCGTCGAGGCGCTCGAAGGGGGAACGGAGGTCGCCCAGCGGACCTGCCAGCTGGTGCCCGCAGGCTTCCCCGGCTACGAGCCGTACTGTCCCTATACCGCGGGGCGGACCGCCGGTGGCGTGTGGACCGCACCGGACATGGAGCGGGCCCACCGGCTCGTGGCCGCGTCCGGCCGGGCCGGTGAGCGGGTGGTCATCGACGTGCCCGACTTCAAGGCGCGGATCGGCCGCTACTACGCCCATCTGCTCAACGAGCTCGGCTTCCCGACGACGCTGCGGGTGGGGGACGCCGCGGCCGACGTCTACGACCTGACCACGCACTCGCAGACGGGGATCGGCGAATGGGGGCCCGACTACCTGGCGCCGTCGGCCGTCGTCCAGCCGGGCTTCACCTGCGGGCGGGAGAGCGATCCCCGCAACCTGAACCTCTCGCGCCTCTGCGACAAGACGCTGGAGCAGCAGTTCGATCGCGTGCACGGGCTTCCCCCGGCCGAATCCGGTCCCGGCTGGGCCGCGGCCGACCGGCGGGTCGTGGACCTGGCCGCTGCGCTCCCGCTGACGACGCGCCGCTCTGTCGTCCTCGTCTCCAAGCGGGTGGGCAACGTCCAGACGCACGGCCAGGTGTTCACCCTGCTCGACCAGATGTGGGTGCGTTGAGTCTGGAGTCATTCCAGGACTGGAACCAGTAGCCTCTCGGCGGTGTCGATCGAGCAGGCCTCCGACCGCCTGCGCGCGGCCGGGCTGCGCGTGACGGCGCCTCGGGTCTCCGTGCTCGGGGTCCTCGAGGCCTCGGAGGACCATCCGCGCGTCGACCAGGTCATCGAGCGCGTCCGCGCGAGCGGCGTGAGCATCTCCACGCAGGCGACCTACGACGTCTGCGAGGCGC
>JAVEEC010000067.1 GCA_030840645.1 Frankiaceae bacterium | reverse complement strand
GCACGCCGCGCTGCTCGGCGCGGTGGGCGACGCGGTGGTCGCGGCGGGGCCGGACGGCCGCGTGGTGTTCTGGAACGACGGTGCCGAACGCACGTACGGCCGTACCGCCGGCGAGATGCTCGGCCGCGACGTCGGCGAAGTGGCGGGGCTGGCGCGGCTGCGTACGCCGGAGCCGTGGGCCGGTGACGTGTCGGCGGAGCGCCCGGGCGGCGGTACGACGCTGACCAACCTGTCGGTACGCCCGCTGCGCGACGGCGGCGACGTGGTCGCGGTGATCGGCGTGGCCACCGACGTGACGGCGGCACGCGCGGCGGAGGAGACGGCACGGCGGCTGTCGGCGATCGTCGACTCCTCCGACGACGCGATCATCGGCCGCGACCTCGACGGCATCGTGCGGAGCTGGAACGCCGCCGCCGAGCGGCTGGTCGGCTACACCGCGGCCGAGGCGATCGGCCAGCACGCGACGTTCGCGACCCCGCCGGAGAAGCACGCGGCGATCTACGACATCGTGTCGCGGGTCGGGCGCGGCGAGGTGATCCCGACGTACGAGCAGGTCGTGCTCCGCAAGGACGGCGAGCGGCGGCACATCTCGCTGGCCATCTCCGCGATGCGCGACGAGACCGGTCGCATCGTCGGGTCCTCGGCGATCGCCCGCGACGTGACGGAGCAGGTGCTGCTACGGCGCGCGGCCGAGGACGACAGGCGGCGGCTCGCGGAGGCGCAGGCGATCGCGGGGCTCGGCAGCTTCGAGCGCGTGGTGGCGGACGGGACGCTGGTCTGGTCGGCGGAGCTGTACCGGATCGCCGGCCTGGAGCCGTGTACGCCGCTGCGCGCGGACGCGCTCGACACGCTGATCCACCCCGACGACCAGGAGACGCTGCACTCGGCGCAGGGGGAGGCCGCGCGGGGGCGCGGGCCTGTCGACTTCGCCTGCCGCATCGTCCGCCCGGACGGCGAGGCGCGCTACGTCAGCATCCGGGTGAGCTCGGTGGCGGGCGAGGACGGCAAGCGGTTCGTGGGCACGGTGCTCGACGTCACCGAGCGCCGCCGCGCCGACGCCGAGCGGGCGGCGGCCGAGCGGCGCTTCGAGCTCGGCTTCGAGACCGCCGCGGCGGGCACCGCGATCGCCGACCTCGACGGCTGCCTGGTCCGCGTCAACCCGGCGCTGTGCCGGCTGCTGGGCCGCAGCGACGACGAACTGGCCGGGCACCGGCTGGAGGAGTTCGCGCACTCCGACGACCGCGCGCGCTGCGGTGCCGACGCGAGCGGCGGCGAGGTGCGGTTCCTGCGGCCGGACGGCCGGCGCGTGGACGCGCTGGTCGACGTCTCCGTGGTGCACAACGAGTGCGGCGAGCCGGAGTACCTGTTCGCGCAGGTGCTCGACATCACCCGCCGCAAGCAGGCCGAACGCGCGCTCGCGCACCAGGCGCTGCACGACGCGCTGACCGGCCTGCCGAACCGCACGCTGCTGCTGGACCGGCTCGACCACGCGCTGCTCCAGCGCGACCGGCGCGAGGGCACGGTCGCGGTGCTGCTCGTGGACCTCGACCACTTCAAGCTCGTCAACGACGGCCTCGGCCACGCCGCCGGCGACGCGCTGCTCGTCGACGTCGCCGCGCGGCTGGGCTTGGCGGTGCGGCCGGGCGACACGGTCTGCCGGCTCGGCGGCGACGAGTTCGTCATCTGCTGCGAGAACGTCGCCGGCGCGGACGAGGCGCTCGCCATCGCGGAGCGGGTCAACGACGCGTTCAACACGCCGTTCGCGCTGGAACGCAGCGAGGTGTTCGTCACGGCGAGCGTCGGCGTGACGCTGGCCAACCCCGGCGTCGCGGCGCAGGAGCTGCTGCGCGACGCGGACGCCGCGATGTACCGCGCGAAGGAGCGCGGGCGCTCGCGCGTCGAGCTGTTCGACGAGGTGCTGCGGCAACGCGCCGCCGGCCGGCTCGCCACCGCGACGGCGCTGCGCCGGGCGCTCACGCAGGGCGAGATCGTCGTGCACTACCAGCCGGTGCTGTCGGTGGGCGACGACCGGGTCGTGGGCTTCGAGGCGCTGGCGCGCTGGGAGGACCCGGAGCGCGGGCTGGTGCCGCCGAACGACTTCATCCCGGTCGCCGAGGAGACCGGGATGATCGTGCCGCTCGGCGAGCACGTGCTGCGCGAGGCGACGCGGACGCTCGCGGCGTGGAGCACGACGTACGCCGGTGCCGCCGCGCTGACCGTCGCGGTCAACGTCTCCGCGCGGCAGCTCGCCGACCCGCACCTGGTGGCGACGGTCGCGGCCGCGCTCGCGGAGTCGGGTCTGGCGCCGCAGCGGCTGCACCTGGAGATCACCGAGACGGTGCTCATGGAGGACGTGGACGACTCCGCGCGCGTCCTCGCCCAGCTCGCCGACCTCGGCGTGACGCTGGAGATCGACGACTTCGGTACGGGCTACTCGTCGCTGAGCTACCTCAAGCGCTTCCCGGTCGACACGCTGAAGATCGACCGCGGCTTCGTCGCCGGCCTCGGCAGCGACCCCGACGACACGTCCATCGTCACCGCGATCGCCGCGCTCGGCCGCGCGCTGGGGCTGCGGCTGCACGCCGAGGGCGTGGAGACCGAGCAGCAGCGGCGGGCCGTACGGGAGATCGGCTGCGCGTACGCCCAGGGGTACTTCTGGAGCCCGGCGCTGCCCGCCCGCGAGGTGCTGCCGTGGCTGCGCCGCCGGTCGTTCGGCGTGGTGCCGGAGCAGCGCGGGCGGCGCCTCGCCGTCGGGAGCTAGACCCCGGAGACCGACGTGATCCAGGAACGGATCTGGCTGTTGTTGACCTCGGCGTAGACGCCGGGGAACTCCGGCAGCGCGCAGCCGGTGCCGTAGCTCACGATGCCGATCTGGATCCGCGTCGTCCCCGCCGTGGCGAACAGCGGGCCGCCCGAGTCGCCCTGGCAGGAGTCCTTGAGCAGCGCCGACGCGCAGACGCCGGTGGCGGCGTCGAAGCCGAAGTTCGTCGTGCCGCAGGAGCTGTCGGAGACGACCTGGAGGTCGACGTAGCGGAGCTGGCTCGTCGCGGTGAGGCCCAGGGTGTCCGTCTGGTCGCCCCAGCCGGTGACCCGGACGGTGGTGCCCGGCGTCTCGTACACGTCGTCGGCCGCGCCGGCGAGCGTGATGGGTGGCGCGGTCGTCGCGGTCGACAGCTTGAGCAGCGCGGAGTCGTGCGCGTTGCCGTCGTACTG
>JAVEEC010000064.1 GCA_030840645.1 Frankiaceae bacterium | reverse complement strand
CTCGTACGACGAGCCGTCGAGCCCGAACCCGATGGTCTCGCTGCCTGGCTTGCCACCCTCGCAGATGTCGCACACGAGCATGACCTGGATCTTCTGCGCCACGATTCTCTCCCTGGGCATTGGGGGGTTATTACGAGCAGAGCGAATCTTCTCTCCTGCCTCGCGGTTTGGCAAAACCATCCGCTCGTGTCGCGCGCCGCCTACTCCGGGCGCAGCAGCGGGAAAAGGATGACGTCGCGAACGCTCGGTGCCCCGGTGAGCAGTACGACCAGCCGGTCGATGCCCATTCCCATACCGCCGGACGGCGGCATGCCGTACTCCAGCGCGCGCAGGAAGTCCTCGTCGAGCTCCATCGCCTCGGCGTCGCCGCCCGCCTTCAATGCCGCCTGCTCGGTCAGGCGGCGGCGCTGCTCGACCGGGTCGACCAGCTCGCTGTACGCCGTGCCGATCTCGCGGCCGAGCGCGACGAGGTCCCAGCGTTCGGCGAGCAGCGGGTCGTCGCGGTGCTCGCGGGTGAGCGGCGAGACGTCCTTCGGGAAGTCGGTGAAGAACGTCGGTGTCCTGGTCTGTGACTCGACCAGGCGCTCGTACATCTCCAGCACGACCGCCCCCGCGCCCCACTTCGGGTCGACGGGCACGCCCGCCTCGTCGGCCTGCTTGCGGAGTACGTCGATCCCCGCGTCGAGCCGTACCTCGGTGCCCGCGGCCTCCGAGATCGCGGCGAGTATCGGCACCTTCGGCCAGTCGCCGGACAGGTCGAGCTCGCCGCCGTCCGGCGTGGGGACGACGAGCGAGCCGGTCGCCGTGAGCGCCGCCTCCTGGATCAGCTCCCTGGTCAGCGTCGCCATCGTGCCGTAGTCGCCGTACGCCTCGTACGCCTCGAGCATCGTGAACTCGGGGTTGTGCCGGGTGTCGATGCCTTCGTTGCGGAAGTTGCGGTTGATCTCGAACACGCGCTCGACCCCGCCGACCACCAGCCGCTTCAAATACAGCTCGGGCGCAATTCTCAGGTAGAGCTTCATGTCGAGCGCGTTGTGATGGGTCTCGAACGGCCGTGCCGCGGCCCCGCCGTGGATCGGCTGGAGCATCGGCGTCTCGACCTCGAGGAATGCCCTTCGGGTCAACGACTCCCGTAGCGAGCGCACCACCGCGCTGCGGACCGCGAGCATCGCGCGGGCATCGGGGTTGACGATCAGGTCGACGTAGCGCTGGCGCACCCGCGACTCGGTGTCGGACAGGCCGTGCCACTTGTCCGGTAGCGGGCGCAGCGCCTTGCTGGTGAGCCGCCAGGTGTCGGCGAGCACGGACAGCTCGCCCCGCCGCGACGTGATGACCTCGCCCTCGACGCCGACGTGGTCGCCGATGTCGACGTCGGCCTTCCAGGCGTCCAGCCGGTCCTGCCCGACCTTGTCCAGAGAGAGCATGACCTGGCCCTCGCCGGTCCCGTCGCGCAGCGTGGCGAACGACAGCTTGCCGCCGATCCGGTTCAGCACGACCCGGCCCGCGACGCCGACCCGGTCGCCGGTGAACGTGTCCGGCGCGAGGCGGTCGTACCTCTCGCGCAGCTCGCCCAGCGTCGTCGTCCTCGGGAACCCGACCGGGTACGCCTCCCCGCCCGCCGCGACGATCCGGTCGAGCTTCTCCCGCCGTACGCGCATCTGCTCCGGCAGGTCGTCGGCTGGGGTGTCGGTCGGCTCGGTCACGGCAGCGAGCCTAGCTAGTGGGGCGGGGTTACGCGCCGGCGTTCTTCTCATAGACCAGGCGGAGGCCCACCAGGGTCAGCCACGGCTCGTGCACGTCGATCACCGCGCTCGCGTCGAGGACGACCGGCGCGAGGCCGCCGGTGGCGATGACCTTCGCAGAGCCGCCCAGCTCGGCGACGATGCGTTCGACGATGCCGTCGATCTGCCCGGCGAAGCCGTAGACGATGCCGGACTGCAACGCCTCCACGGTGTTCTTGCCGATCACCGAGCGCGGCTTGGCGATCTCGACCTTGCGCAGCTGCGCGCCGCGCGCGCCGAGCGCCTCGATGGAGATCTCGATGCCGGGCGCGATGGCGCCGCCGAGGTACTCGCCGCGCTCGCTGACCGCGTCGAACGTCGTCGCCGTGCCGAAGTCCACGACGACGCACGGGCCGCCGTAGAGGTGGACCGCGGCGAGCGCATTGACGATCCGGTCGGCGCCGACCTCCTTCGGGTTGTCGGTGAGGATCGGCACGCCGGTCCGGACGCCGGGCTCGACCACGCAGGCGTTGTAGTGGAAGTAGCGCCGGGTCATCTCGCGCAGCGCCTGGGTCACGGTGGGCACGACCGAGCCGACGCAGACGCCGGTGACGTGGCGTTCGAACGACATGTTGTTCAGCCCCAGGAACCCCTGGAACATCAGCGCCAGCTCGTCGGCGGTGCGGCGGTCGTCGGTGCCGATCCGCCAGTGGTCGACCAGCTCGTCGCCGCGGAAGACGCCGATGACGGTGTGCGTGTTGCCGACGTCGACGGCGAGGAGCACCTAGACCACCGTCCGCAGGTCGAGGCCGAGGTCGAGAACGGGCGCCGAGTGGGTCAGCGCGCCGACCGACAGGTAGTCGACGCCGGTCTCCGCGACCTCGCGCGCGCGGTCCAGCGTGAGGCCGCCGCTGGCTTCCAGGCGGGCCCGCCCGGCGGTCACGCGGACGGCCTCGCGGAGCATCTCCGTCGTCATGTTGTCGAGCAGCAGCAGGTCGGCGCCGGCGTCGATCGCGGCGGCGACCTGCTCGACGCTGTCGCACTCGACCTCGACAGCCACGTCGGGGAACGCCGCCCGCACCAGGCGGTACGCCTCCGCGACGCCGCCCGCCGCGACGACGTGGTTGTCCTTCACCATCGCCGCGTCGGACAGGCCCATCCGGTAGCCGCCGCCGCCGCCGCAGCGGACGGCGTACTTCTCCAGCACCCGCAGCCCGGGCGTCGTCTTGCGGGTGTCGAGGATGCGCGCCTTGGTGCCGCTGACCGCGTCGACCCACCGGCGGGTCTGCGTCGCGACGCCGGAGAGGTGGCAGGCGAGGTTGAGGGCGGTGCGTTCGGCGGTCAGCAGGGTGCGGGTCAGGCCGGTCGCGGTGAGCAGTACGTCGCCGCGGCGTACGTCGTCGCCGTCGGCGAGGCGCATCGTCACGTCTACGTCGCCGTCCCCCGCGAGCTCGAACACCGCCGCCGCGACGGGGATCCCCGCGACGACGCCGGGGGCGCGCGCGACGACGTCGGCAACGCCCTCCTGGTCGAACGGCACGGTCGCCACGCTGGTCACGTCGAGCCCGCCGAGCAGATCCTCGTCCAGCGCCCGGCGCGCGACGTCGGCGACGTGCTCGGGGTCGATGCCCGCGCGTTTCAGGCAGTCGGCGACGAGCGGCGAGAGCGGCATCACATCTCCTCGAACGTCGTCAGGAGCCGGTCGCCGTCGACGCGTTGCGTGACGTGGCCGAGCCAGGCGTCGCGCGGCTCGGGGAAGTCCTCGCGCCAGTGCCCGCCCCTCGTCTCCTCGCGTACCGTCGCGGCGGCGGTGATCGCGGTCGCGACGGCGTGCAGGTTGGTCGTCTCCCACGACTCGGTGCGCGGCACGCTGCCGTGGCGGCCCGCGAGGTCGTGCAACGTCTTCGCGGTGTGCGCCAGCGAGTCCGCGCTGCGCAGCACGCCCGCGCCCTCGGTCATCGCGCGCGCCAGGTCGAGCCGCGCGGAGACGTCCACCAGGTCGGCGCACCGGTCGTCGGGCGCGGGTACGGCCTGCGGCGGCAGGTCGTTCGCGAGCGAATCGGCGATGCGGTGCGCGAAGACGAGACCTTCGAGGAGGCTGTTGCTGGCGAGGCGGTTGGCGCCGTGGACGCCGGTGCAGGCGACCTCGCCGCACGCGTACAACCCAGGGATCGACGTCCGGCCGTCGAGGTCGGTGCGGACGCCGCCGCTCGCGTAGTGCGCCGCCGGTGCGACGGGGATCGGCGCGACGACCGGGTCGATGCCGGCCTCGCGGCAGCGCGCGAGGATCGTCGGGAAGTGCGTCAGCAACAGGTCGGCGCCGAGGCCGCGGACGTCGAGGTAGAGGTGGTCGACGCCCTGCCGCGCCATCAGCCGGCTCATGGTCTTGGCGACGACGTCGCGCGGCGCGAGGTCCCCGAGCGGGTGCACGCCGTCCATGACGCGAACGCCGTTGGCGTCGACGATGACGCCACCCTCGCCGCGCATCGCCTCGGTGATCAGCGGCTGCTGGCCGCCGAGCGACCCGGGCACGTGGAACGCCGTCGGGTGGAACTGCACGAACTCCATGTCGCTGAGCACCGCCCCCGCACGCAACGCGAGAGCGACGCCGTCGCCGGTCGAGACCGACGGGTTGGTGGTCGAGGAGTAGACCTGACCGAGCCCGCCGGAGGCGAGGACGACTGCGCGCGCGTGCACCGCGCCGACGCCGTCGACCGTTCCCTCGCCGAGGACGTGCAACGTCAGCCCGGCCGCCCGGCCGTCCCCGGCGCGGAGCAGGTCGAGGACCAGCGCGTGTTCGATGAGCTGGATCTCCGGGGCGTCGTGCACGGCGTCCACGAGAGCGCGTTCGACCTCGGCGCCGGTGGCGTCCTTGGCGTGCACGACGCGGCTGGTCAGGTGCCCGCCCTCGCGGGTCATCGCCAGCTCGCCGTCCCGCATGTCGAACCGCGCGCCCAGCTCGATCAGCTCGCGGACGCGTTGCGGCCCCTCGGTCACGAGCACCTCGACGGCGCGCGGGTCACACAGGCCCGCACCCGCGACGAGCGTGTCGTGCAGGTGCGCCTGCGGCGAGTCCAACGGCGACAGCGCGGCGGCGATCCCGCCCTGCGCCCAGCGCGTCGCCGAGTGGTCGACGTACGCCTTGGTGACGAGCAGCACCCGCCCGGCGCGGCGGGCGTTCAGCGCCGCCGTGAGGCCCGCGATGCCGGACCCGACGACGACGACGTCGGCCGTCAGTGTCCAACCGGGCTCCGGTGCCGCGAGGCGTTGCGGTATCACGTGACGACGTCACCCCGGAGCAGATGCGTGCGCAGGTCGCCGCGGCTCACGTCGCGCGCGTCCTCTGCCAGGTCGTCCACGCCGCCGGGCAGCGCGTCGGCCGGGTCGTGCGACGTACCCGCAACGTGGTTGTCCGCGTCCACGAACACGACCTTCGGCTCCAGCTCCCGCGCCTCGGCGTCGGTCACCGTGCAGTAGCTGATGATGATGACGATGTCGCCGGCGTGGACCAGCCGGGCGGCGGCGCCGTTGATGCCGATGACGCCGCTGCCGCGGGGACCGGCGATGACGTACGTCTCCAGGCGGGCGCCGTTGGTGACGTCGACGATGGCGACCTGCTCACCGGGCAGCAGGTCCGCGGCGTCCATCAGGTCGGCGTCGATCGTGACCGAGCCGACGTAGTGCAGGTCGGCCTGCGTCACGGTGGCGCGGTGGATCTTCGACTTGAGCATGGTGCGGAACACGGGTCACGTCTCCTTCGAGTACATGCCTGTCGGGCGGTCGCCCACGGGAATTGTGACGTTGTCGATCAGCCTGGTCGAGCCCGACCTCGCGGCGACGGCCAGCAGCGCCCGCTCCGTTGAACGATCCACCGGCGCGAGGGTGTCGGGGTCGACCAGCGCGACGTACTCCACCCGCAGCCCCGGCTCGGCGTCGAGGACGTCGTTCGCGGCGACCAGGACGGCCGCGGGGCCTTGCGGCGCAACGGTTTCCGCCTCGCGCAGAGCGCGCGAGATCGCGAGAGCGGCCGTTCGCTCGTCGGGTGAGAGGTACGCGTTGCGGCTGGAGAGCGCGAGGCCGTCGGCCTCGCGGACGGTCTCGACGCCGACGATGGTCACGCCGACGTCGAGGTCGCGGACCATCCGCCGGACCAGGACGAGCTGCTGCGCGTCCTTCGCCCCGAACACCGCGACGTCCGGCCGCGTCAGGTGCAGCAGCTTGGCGACGACGGTCAGCACGCCGTCGAAGTGACCGGGGCGCGAGGCGCCTTCGAGCACGTCGCCGAGCGGGCCCGCGGTCACGCGGACGACGGGGTCGCCGTCCGGGTAGACGACGTCCGGCACCGGCGCGAACACCACGTCCGCACCCTCTTCCGCGCACGCCTTGACGTCCGCGTCGAACGGCCGCGGGTAGCGCGCCAGGTCCTCGGCCGGCCCGAACTGCAACGGGTTGACGAACACCGTGACGACGACGCTGTCCGCGAGCGCGCGGGCGTGCCGCATCAGCGCGCGGTGGCCCTCGTGCAGCGCACCCATCGTCATGACGACGGCGACGGTGCCGGCGAGCCGGTCCCGCGCCGCGGCCAGCTCCTCGCGGGTGCGGGCGACGATCACGGCGTACCTCCCGCCAGCGCGTCGAGCAGCGCCTCGGCCGCGCGCGGGTCGAGCCGGCCGTCGCGCAGCGCACGGTCGGCGGTGAGCCGGGCGAGGGCGACGTACGCGGGCACGACCTCGGGGGCGTTCGCCCGCAGTACGTCGAGGTGCGCGCTGACGGTGCCCGCGTCGCCGCGGGCGACCGGCCCGGTGAGGGCGTCGTCGCCGCGGCGCAGCGCGTTGTCGAGCGCCGCCCCGAGCAGCGGCGCGAGCAGCAGGTCGGGGCGTTCGGCCCCCGCCTGCCTCAGCAGGTCGGCGGCGGTCGAGACGAGAGTGACGAGATTGTTCGACACCCACGCGAGGGCCGCGTGGTACAGCACCCGCTGCTCCTCCGGCACCCACACCGGCTCGCCACCCATCTCGACGACGAGCGCCTCGCCGACCGCGCGCAGCGGCTCGGGCGCGGTCACGCCGAACGATGTGCCGACGAGGCGTTCGACGTCCTCGGACCCGCCCGCGAACGTCATCACCGGGTGCAGCGCGAGCGGCAGCGCGCCCTGCCTCGCGGCGGCGCTCAGGACGTCGAGACCGTGCCGGCCGGAGGTGTGGGCGACGAGCTGGCCCGGCTTGAACGCGCCCACCGCGGCGAGCCCCTCGACGACCGCCGCGAGGGCGTCGTCGGGAACGGTCAGCAGCACGAGGTCGGCGGCACCGACGACCTCGTCGGCGGGCAGTACGGCGGCGTTCGGGAGGCGGTCGGCGGCGCGGCGGCGCGACGCGGCGGAGACGCCGGAGACCGCGACGATCCGGTGGCCCGCGCGACCGAGGGCGACGGCGAGCGCGCTGCCGACCCGCCCTACGCCGACGACGCCGACGGCGAGTCGGGCAGGGCGTTCGTCGGGCAGCAACGGCGTTCCAGTCCTCGGGGGTACCGGACGTGATGGTGCAACGCAGGGTACCGGCCCGCGCTTCCCCCGTAGTGTCTGGGGTCGTGACATGGGAGCGCTGGGGCGCGGCGATGGAGCGCGCGCTGTACGGCCCGGATGGCTTCTACACGAGCGGCACGGGCGCGCCCGGCCACGACTTCCGCACGTCGTCCACGGCGTCGCCGCACTTCGCCCGCGCGCTGCTGCGGCTCGCGGCGCACGTCGACGCGGCCCTGGACTTCCCCGACCCGTTCACCATCGTCGAGGTGGGCGCGGCTCGCGGCGCGCTCCTCGCCGGACTGTCGAAAAATCTCGACACCGAGGCGCGTCACCTCGCGTCGCGGCTGCGGCTGGTCGGCGTCGACCTGGCGCCGCGACCGGAGACCCTCGACGCGGCGGTCGGGTGGCACGGCGCCGTTGCCGACGTACGGCTGTTCGACGGCCTGCTGGTCGCGAACGAGTGGCTCGACAACGTCCCCTGCGACGTCGTGGAGCAGACCGCCGCCTACGCCGCGTACGTCGAGGTGACCGCGACGGGCGACGAGCGCGTCGGCGACCGCGTCGAGCCCGCCGACCAGGACTGGCTGGACCGGTGGTGGCCGATCGCCGACGAGGGGGAGCGCGCGGAGCTCGGCCACACCCGCGACGCCGCCTGGGTCGCCGCCGTCAGCAAGCTGGACCGGGGCATTGCCGTCTGCGTCGACTACGCCCACGACCAGGTGAAGCGGGAGGCGGGGCTGCTCCCGGCGGGGACCCTGACCGGCTTCCGCGAGGGGCGGCAGGTGCCGCCGATCCCCGACGGCTCCTGCGACATCACGGCGCACGTCGCGCTCGACTCCGTCGCCGCGGCGGGGCACCTGGTGGGCGTGCGCGAGACGGTGCTGCTCGACCAGCGGTCCGCGCTGCGCGCGCTCGGCGTCACCGGCGCCCGGCCCGAGATCGCGCTGGCGTCGAGCGACCCGCCCGCGTACCTGCGCGCGCTCGGCGGCGCGGGCGAGGAGGCCGAGCTGATCGCGCGCGGCGGCCTGGGCGACTTCGGCTGGCTGGTGCAGGGCGTCGGGGTCGGCGTGCCCGCCGTGTTAGCCCGCGCGGCGCAGCCGTAGCCGTACGTTCGGCGCACCTCGCCAAGAAGTTGGGGCCAGGTCATTCCATCCGGACGCGCGCTGGCCCAATCTTGATCAACGATGCCTCTGCCCCGGCGATCCGCGTTCTTCGGCGACCGGCACACCGATGCCCGGATGCGCGGCCTCATCGCGCGCTTCGCCAGGCTCGGGTCGTACCTCACGCTGGTCACCGCGCCGCTGCTCGCGCACGGCGGCCGCCTGGCCTGGCTGGCCGGCAACGCGCTGCTCGCGCTGGCCGTCACCGTCGTCATCGACCGCCGGAGGTTGCTCGACCGGGCGACCGACCGCCAAGTGCAGGCGCTGCTCCTGATGTACGGCGCCCTGATCGCGAACGGCACCGCGCTGGCCGGCGGCCGCAGCGCGCCGTACGTGCTGATGCAGGCACTGCCGGTGCTCTTCGCGGCGGTGTTCTTCGAGGGCTCGGCGCGGTACCTCGTCGCCGTGGTCCTCGCCGTCGAGCACTCGGTGGTGCTGCGGCTGTACGGCAGCACGTCGTTCGGGTACACGGTCGTCGTCCTCGCGCTCTGCCTGATCGTCGCCCACTTCGGCGCGCAGCTCTCCGACGTGCTCCGCGAGGCGCTGGCGGCGAACCGCGCGATGCACAGCGTTCTCGAGGTCTCGAACAGTGCCGTCCGCAACGACCGCCTCCCCGAGATCGGTCTCGCGGCGGCCGTCTCGCTCGTCGGCTGGGACGCCGGCGCGGTCGTGATGCGCGAGGGCGACCTGCTGCCGGTCGTGGCGATGCACGGGGTGTCGCGCGCGGTGCACGACTCGTACCTGGCCGCGCCGATGCGGATGGGCGGCCCCGGCATGTCGCCGCAGATCGTGGGCAGCGGCGAGCCGCTGTACATCAGCGACGCGGCCGGGATGCTCGGCCCGAACCACCCGCTCGTCAAGGAGGCCGGCATCGTCTGCATGGCCGGCGTACCCATGCGCTACCACGGCGAGATCATCGGCGTGCTCATCGTCGACAGCCGGACGCCGCGCGTACCCGACGAGCGGGAGTGGGACCGGCTCGGCCAGGTCGCCGAGCAGCTCGGCCTGGCGATGGGCAACATGCGCGCGTACCGGCGCGAAGCCCAGGTGAGCGAGGACCTGCGCGAGCTGAACCGGCGCAAGGACGCGTTCCTCGCGACCGTCTCGCACGAGCTGAGGACGCCCGCCACGACCATCACGCTCGCCGCGCGGACGCTGCGGGACGCGGACGCGCGGATCGAGCCGGAGGACAGGGCGTACGCGTACGAGCTGCTGGTCCGCCGCAGCGAGGAGCTGAGCGGCCTGATCGAGTCGCTGCTGGACGAGGCGCTCGGCGGGTCCGACGGCCTCCGCCTGCAGCTCGCGCCGATCGACTGGTGCGCCGACGTCGAACGCTGGGTGATGATCGCCCGCCGCCAGACCGGCCGGGAGATCGCGCTGGAGGTCCCGGCGGAGCCGTTGACGACGATGGCGGATCCGGCGAAGGCCGAACGGATCGTCGCGAACCTCCTCAGCAACGCCGCGAAGTTCTCCCCCGCAGGCAGCCCCATCCGCTGCGTGCTCTCCGCCGACGACGAGACGGTGACCATCGCCGTCTCCGACCGGGGGCCCGGCGTACCAGCCGGTCACGAGGACCGGATCTTCGACCGCTTCTACCAGGTGGAGGGCGAGGCGACGCGCGAGCGCGGCGGGTTCGGCATCGGGCTCTCGCTGGTCCGCCGCTTCGCCGAGGTGCACGGCGGAACCGTGACGGTGGAGGACGCGGAGCCGGGGTCGACGTTCGTCGTCCGGCTGCCGCGGACCGTCGTTCCCGCTACGCCGTAGCGCCTACGGCTCCGCGTCGCAGACCGCGCCGGGCTCGCACGGCGTCGGCGACGCCTCCGGGTACACCTCCATGAGCCAGCGCGCCTTGCGCTCGCGGACCCACATGAGGTCCTCGCGCGACCCGCCCGCGACCCGGAAGGTGAAGACGACGTTGCGCGGGATGCCTCGGAACGGGGGGTCGGACTCGAGGATCCGGAAGGTCGCCGACGCCGCCGCCGGCCCGCCGTAGTCGCGCAGCCGTGCCCTGATCTCGCCCCGCGACGACCCGGACGTGAACGCGTCCACCAGCCCGAGCGAGTCGCGGCGCGAGAGCGCGTCGAGGTAGCGCTGGACGGCCTCGCGCGCCGTCGGCGCGCCGCGCCCGGGCAGCCGTTCGTAGGTCACGACGGCCGCGACGACCACCACGACGGCGAGCGCCGCGATGCCGGCGCGCCGGGCGTTCCTCACGGGCACGTCATGCCGGGCCGGCTCGCCGGACGGAGCAGGCGAACCTGACGGCGCGGGATGCGCATGACATACCCCCGGGGCTCGGTCGGCTGTGTGCACACTGGGGAAGATCGGACAGGCCGTCAAGGACGGTGGGCGCGCCGCTGGTTTGGCTTCGTCCCGGGCCGCCATGGGACGATGTACGGCGTACGCCGTCCCGCCCGAACCCCGAACAGGTGGCCCATGGTCGACACGACTCTGCCGGCGCAGCCTCTCGTCGAGGCGACCCTCGGCATGGGCATCGGCGCGGCGGAGCTGCCCACGTCGGACATGGTCCTCAACATCGGCCCGCAGCACCCGTCGACCCACGGCGTCCTCCGGCTCGCGCTGACCATCGACGGCGAACGCATCGTCAAGGCCGAGCCGATCATCGGCTACATGCACCGCGGCCACGAGAAGCTGTTCGAGGCCCGCGACTACCGGCAGATCATCGTGCTGGCCAACCGCTTCGACTGGCTGTCGTCGTTCGCGAACGAGATCGGCTTCGTGCTCGCCGTCGAACGCATGATGGGCCTGGAGACGCCGGACCGCGCGCTCTGGATCAGGACCCTGCTCGCCGAGCTCAACCGCATCCTCAACCACCTGATGTTCCTCGGCTCGTACCCCCTCGAGGTCGGCGCGATCACGCCGGTGTTCTACGCGTTCCGCGAGCGGGAGGCGTTGCAGCGGGTCATGGAGGAGGTGTCGGGCGGGCGGCTGCACTACATGTTCAACCGCGTCGGTGGCCTCAAGGACGACCTGCCCGCCGGGTGGAAGGACCGTTGCCGCGTCGCGGTCGCCGACGTCCGCAAGCGGATGAAGGACATCCAGAACGTCATCCTCGGCAACGAGATCTTCCAGCAGCGCACCGTCGGCGTCGGCGTCCTCGCTCCCGACGCCGTACTCGACTACGGCGTCAGCGGGCCGATCGGCCGCGCGTCCGGCATCGACTTCGACCTGCGCCGCGACGAGCCGTACCTCAAGTACGCCGACGTGGAGTTCGACGTCGTCACGCGCGACGCGGGCGACTGCTACGCGCGCTTCGAGTGCCTGATCGACCAGGTGTTCCAGTCGTTGAGCATCGCCGACCAGTGCCTCGACCGCATCCCCGGCGGCCCCGTGTCGGTGAAGCTGCCGAAGGTCGTCAAGGCGCCCGAGGGGCACACGTACGCCTGGACCGAGAACCCCCTCGGCATCAACGGCTACTACCTCGTGTCGCGCGGCGAGAAGACGCCGTGGCGGCTGCGGCTGCGCACGGCGTCGTTCAACAACATCCACGCGCTGTCCCACCTGCTGCCCGGCACGCTGCTGCCGGACCTGGTGGCGATCATGGGCTCGATGTTCTTCGTCGTCGGCGACGTCGACAAGTAACCACCTACGGGCCGGGCTCCCCCGGCGGCGGGCCGTCCGGGGGCTTGGGGACGCGGCAGACGTTCTCCAGGCGCAACGCCGCCACGACGAGCAGCAGCGCGGCCGCGATGCCGGCCGCGGCGCGGATGCCGTCGGTCCGCGCGGCACGGACGTCCCACCGCGACAGCGCGTACGCACCCACGCCGAGCAGGCACCCCGCGACCAGCGCGCCGATCGCCGACGACGCCTTCGCGAACGCCGCCGTCCGCGCGACGCCGATCGGCAGGATCGGCTTGGTCCGCGGCCGCCCTTCGAGCCGCGCGCGGACCGACGGCGCGAGGAACAGCTCGGCGACGGCGAGCAGGAACACCGACGGCGTGATCGTCCGCGGCAGCGGCGGCAGGGAGCCGTAGAACGCCCGGAACACGGTGTACGTCGTCACGCCCGCCACCAGCGCGACGAACGCCAGCGTCCGCAGCATCGTCGGCCTCACGCGGGCACCGCCAGGTCGTCGCGGCGCCGTACCTCGCCGCCCGCGGCGGCGAGCAACGCGGCAACGGGGCCGCGGCCGGGCAGGGCCGCCGCCGGGTCGACGTCGAGCCACGGCCGGAGGACGAACGCGCGCTCGTGCGCCCGCGGATGCGGCAGCGTCAGCGCCGGCTCGTCGCTCACGAGGTCGTCGTACGCGATCACGTCGACGTCGAGCGTGCGCGGCCCCCAGCGTTCGGCCCGCTCGCGGCCGGCGGCGGACTCGACCGCGTGCGCCAGCGCGAGCAGCGCGGGCGGCGGGAGAGACGTGGTGACGAGGACGACGGCGTTCAGGTAGTCGGGCTGGTCCGGGCCGCCGACCGGCGCGGTCTCGTAGACCGGCGACACGGCATCGACGGTGACCGACCCGGCGAGCAGGGCGACCGCGGTACGCAGCGCGGCGAGGCGGTCGCCGAGGTTGGCGCCGAGCGAGAGCACGGCGCGGCTCACGGCCGCACCAGCGTCACGGAGACCTCGTCCACGGTGACCGCCAGCGGCACCTCCGGCTTGTGCACGGTGACCTCCACCGACGCCACGCGCGGGTCTTCGAGGCAGACGTCGGCGAGCCGCCCGGCGAGCGTCTCGATCAGGTCGACCGGCTCGCCCGCGACGACGGCGGCGAGGCGTTCGGAGAGCGCGCCGTAGTCGACGGTGCCGGCGAGGTCGTCCGACGGCGGCACGGGAACGGTCAGCGCGGCGTCGACCACGAACACTTGGCCGTCGCGGCGTTCGCTCGCCAGCACGCCGTGGAAGCCGCGGACCCGCAGGCCGCTGATGCGCACGATCATCCGAGGCCGTCCGACTCGGCCCGCTGGACGACCGGTGAGCCGTGGTGCAGCCAGAGGCGCCAGCCGTCGGGACGGCGGAGGAACACGTTCGTCGCGGCGATCGACGCGTCCCCCTCGGCGTCGTCCAACGACGTGAGCACACCCTCGACGCAGCGCACGACCGCCACGTCGCCGAGGACCGTCACGTCGGTGTCGGTGAGGAAGAACTGGATGTACGGCGTGTTCGCGAAGATCACGGCCCAGGACCGCATGATCCGGCTGGTGCCGTGCAGCACCCGCCACCCCGGGTGCACGCAGGACGCGGTGTCGTCGTCGATCCAGACGCGGCGCATCCGGTCCAGGTCGGACGCCTCGAACGCCGCGTAGAGCTCCGCGTTCGCCGCCTCGACCGCCTCGGTGTCGGTGCCGGTCACGGCGCCGCCTCGCGGATCGCCGCCACGACGCGGACCGCGTCGGCGGCGGGGCGGACCGCGTGCACGCGGACGCCCCACGCCCCGTGCCACGCGGCGAGCGCGGTCGTGGCCTGCGTCGCGTCGTCGCGGTCGGCGACGTCGCGGCCGCCGAGCAGCGTCCCGAGGAACGTCTTGCGCGACGCCCCGACGAGCAGCGGCGGGCCGAGCGCGACCAGCCTCGGCAGCGCGGCGAGCAGGGCGAGGTTGTGCGCGGCGTTCTTGGCGAAGCCGAGGCCGGGGTCGAGCACCACCCGCGCCGGGTCGACGCCGGCCGCGACGGCCTCGTCCAGCCGCCGCAGCAGGTCGTCGCAGACCTCGGTGACGACGTCGGCGTAGACGGCCGGGGCATCGGCCGGGCCGCGCGAGTGCATGAGGACGTACGGCGCCCCGGTCGCGGCGACGACCTTCACCAACGACGGGTCGGCGAGGCCGCCGGAGACGTCGTTGACGATGGTCGCGCCGTCGGCCAGCGCGGCCTCGGCGACGCTCGCGCGGGTGGTGTCGATGGAGACCGTGACGCCCTCGGCCGCGAGCGCGCGGACGACGGGGCGGACGCGGCGCAGCTCCTCGTCGGCGTCGATCGGCGTCGCCCCCGGCCGGGTCGACTCACCGCCGACGTCGACGACGTCGGCGCCGTCGGCGACGAGCGCGAGGCCGTGCGCGATCGCGGCGCCGGCGTCGTAGAACGCGCCGCCGTCGCTGAACGAGTCGGGGGTGACGTTGAGCACTCCCATGACCTGGCACCGCACGGGGCCCAGCCTACGGGTGTCGCGTGGACCACGGCCGTCGCGAGCGGGGGGCGGGGGCGGGTCAGGGGGCGAACGGGAGGCGGCGCATCCAGCGGGTGGGCCAGACGATGAACGCCTCCGCCTCCAGCGCCGCGATCGCGATGCGCGGCACGTCGCGGACCGACGGGAAGCAGACGTAGCGCGGCTCCCACACCGGCCGGAACTTCGCGTTGAACCGGTACAGCGTCTCGATCTGGAACCACCGCGACGCGAACAGCAGCACCGAGCGCCAGAGCCGCAGGATCGGTCCGGCGCCGAGCCGCTCGCCGCGTTCGAGGGCGGAGCGGAAGACCGCGAAGTTCAGCGAGATGCGTTCGACGCCGAGGGCCGGGGCGGCGCGCAGTGCCTCGACGATGAGGAACTCGTTCAGGCCGCGGTCGGCGTCACGGGCGCGGCGCATGACGTCGAGCGACAGGCCGTCGCGGCCCCACGGCACGAAGTGCAGGAACCCGCGCAGCACCCCGTCCTCGTACGACGTCACGAGGACCGCGTCCGGGTCCGCCGCGTCGCCGATCCGGCCGAGCGCCATCGAGAAGCCGCGCTCGGTCTCGGCGCCGCGCCAGGCGCCGGTGGCGGTGCAGACGGCGCTGATCTCCTCGGGCGGGATGTCGCCGGTCCGCCGGACCGACGCGGTGTACCCCTCGCGCTCGACGTGGACGACACACTGGCGGACGTTGCGCATCGCGCGGCCCTCCAGCGTGAAGTCCGCGACGTCGACCACGGCCTCGTCCCCGATCTCCAACGCCGTGAGCCCCGCGCGGACCCAGGCCGCGCCGCCCTGCTCGCTGCAGCCGACGACCGCGGGCACCCAGGCGTGGTCCTCCGCGAGCGCGAGGAACTCCTTGATCGCGCCCGGCCACGCCTCGGGGTCGCCGAGCGGGTCGCCGCTCGCGAGCAGCACCCCCGACACGACGCGGTACGCGACCGCGGCCTTCCCGGTCGCCGACCAGACCAGGCTCTTGTCGCGGCGCAGCGCGAAGTAGCCGAGCGAGTCGCGCCCGCCCTGCTTCGCCAGCAGGCCGCGGAGGCGTTCCTCGTCCTCCGGGGTGAGGTGCGGGCGAGGCTCGGGGGTGCGCAGCGCGAGGTACGCGACGCTCAACGCCGTCAGCACGCCGAGCGCGAGCAGCGTGTCGGAGACGATCGAGTCGGCGCGCCCGCCCGGGTGCTCGAAGCGCAGCGGACCGTGTACGCCGACGAGTCCGAGCGTGACGTGCTCGACGACGTTCAGGACGCTGCGGTCGCCGGTCAGCTCGCCCATCTCGACGCCGATCAGCACCACCCCGATGAGGAACGACACGCAGACCAGCAGCAGCCCGACGCCGAGCGCGCGCCAGCGGGTCCGGGGGTCGCCCTTGGCGCGGAACTCGTTGCGGTACGCCACCAGCCCGGCGAGCACGACCGCCGCGACGACCGCCTCCTCGACGTCGAGGCCCTTCACGACGTGCAACGCAACGCTCGCCGCGAGCAGCGCGACGACGGCCCGCCAGGCGCGGCGCTTCCTACGCCGCAGCGAGTGCGCGAGCATCAGCAGCAGCAGTCCTGACACGACGGTCGCCGCGGTGGCGGCGTGGGTGAACGCGCCCGGGACGTACGTCGTCAGCTCCTTGACGCGGCCGTGCTCCGCGGGCGTGAGTGCGCTGGCCAGGTCGAGCACCCCGGCGAAGTACGTGACCAGCCCGGCCACCCGCGGCACCCAGGCTCGCGACCCCGCGGGCTGGCCGGGACCCGCCGGCGCGCGCGAGGCGCGTGCCGGGCTCTGGATGGTCACGCCGGTCACCCTAGACGCGTCGCTGGCCCGGTCGTTCTGTGCAGGAAATCCCGCCCCTCTCGAGCGTGGCGATCTTCACAGAACGTTCCAGAGCGAGCGGCTCAAGGAGCGAGCAGGAGAGACATCGCCTCGGCGCGGGTGGGCTGGTTGTCGCGGAACAGCCCGCGGACAGCCGACGTCACGGTCTTGGCGCCGGGCTTGCGGACGCCGCGCATCGACATGCAGAGGTGCTCGGCCATGACGACGACGATGACGCCGCGCGGCTTCAGCACCGACTCGAGCGCGTCGGCGACCTGGGTGGTCAGCCGCTCCTGCACCTGCGGCCGCTTGGCGTACAGGTCGACCAGCCGGGCCAGCTTGGACAGGCCGGTGATCTCGCCGCGCGCGTTCGGGATGTAGCCGACGTGCGCGACCCCGAAGAACGGCACCAGGTGGTGCTCGCAGAGCGAGTACACCTCGATGTCCTTGACGAGCACCATCTCGTCGTGGCCCTCGTCGAACGTCGTCTTGAGGATCTCGCACGGGTCGCGCCCCAGCCCGGCGAACTGCTCGGCGTACGCCCGCGCCACCCGGGCCGGCGTCGAACGCAGCCCCTCGCGGTCCGGGTCCTCGCCGACGCCGATCAGCAGCTCGCGAACGGCCGCCTCGACGCGCGCGGCGTCGAACGTCAACGTCAGTCCGTCTCGCGCGTCTTGGCCTGCCGCCCGCGCGTGCTCTTGACGGGGGTACGGCGCCGGCCCGACGCGGACCCCGACGTTGCGGACGAGCCGTTGGTGCTGCGCGAACGCGACGCGCGGCGGCGGGCCGAGCCGTCGCCGTTGGCGCCGATCAGCGCCAGCTCGGCGGGCGTCATCACCGGCGGGCGGTCGGACGGGCGGCGCTTGCCGCCGTTGCCGCGCCAGCCGCCGCGCGACGGCCGCTTGACGACCGGCGCGAAGATCTCCAGCACCTGGTCCCGGGCCAGCGTCTCCTTCTCGATGAGCTGGAGCACCATCTCGTCCAGGACGTCGCGGTACTGCACGAGGATCTCGTACGCCTCGTCGTGCGCCTCGTCGATGAACCGCCGGACCTCGGTGTCGATCTCGCTCGCGACGTCCTCGGAGTAGTCGCGCTGGTGGCCCATGTCGCGGCCGAGGAACACCTCGCCGTTGTTCTGGCCGAACTTGATCGCCCCGAGCCGGTCGCTCATGCCGTACTCGGTGACCATCGAGCGGGCGAGCCCGGTGGCCTTCTCGATGTCGTTGGAGGCGCCGGTGGTCGGCTCGTGGAACACCAGCTCCTCGGCCGCCCGGCCGCCGAGCATCATGGCGAGCTGGTCGATCATCTCCGACCGGGTCGCCGTGTACTTGTCCTCGATGGGCAGCGAGAGCGTGTACCCGAGGGCGCGGCCGCGGGACAGGATCGTGACCTTGTGCACCGGGTCGCTGTTGGGCAGCGCGTGGCCGACGAGGGCGTGCCCGGCCTCGTGGTAGGCGATGACCTTCTTCTCCTTGTCGGACATGACCCGGGTCTTGCGCTCGGGCCCGGCCATGACGCGGTCGATCGACTCCTCGAGGGTGTCTGTCGTGATCTCCTTGTTGTTCTGCCGCGCGGTGAGCAGCGCGGCCTCGTTGATGACGTTCGCGAGGTCGGCGCCGGTGAAGCCGGGGGTCCGCCGCGCGATGATGTCGAGGTCGACCTCCTTGGCGAACGGCTTGCCCTTGGCGTGCACCTTGAGGATCGCCTTGCGGCCCTCGAGGTCGGGCCGGTCCACGACGATCTGCCGGTCGAAGCGGCCTGGGCGCAGCAGCGCGGGGTCGAGGATGTCCGGCCGGTTGGTCGCGGCGATGAGGATGACGCCGCCCTTGACGTCGAAGCCGTCCATCTCGACGAGCATCTGGTTCAGGGTCTGCTCGCGCTCGTCGTGACCGCCGCCGAGGCCGGCGCCGCGGTGGCGGCCGACGGCGTCGATCTCGTCCACGAAGATGATCGCGGGGGCGTTCGCCTTGGCCTGGTCGAACAGGTCGCGAACGCGGGACGCGCCGACGCCGACGAACATCTCGACGAAGTCCGAGCCAGAGATCGAGTAGAACGGCACGCCCGCCTCGCCCGCGACGGCCCGCGCGAGCAGCGTCTTGCCGGTGCCGGGCGGGCCGTAGAGCAGCACGCCCTTGGGGATCTTGGCGCCGATGGCCTGGAACTTGGCGGGGTTCTCCAGGAACTCCTTGATCTCCTGGAGCTCCTCGATCG
>JAVEEC010000030.1 GCA_030840645.1 Frankiaceae bacterium | reverse complement strand
GCCGCCGACGACGCGGTACGGCAGCCCGACCCGGATGAACACCTCCTCGAACACCCGGGACTGCGCGTTGGTCCGGTAGAACACCGCGACGTCGTTGGGCTTCGCGACGTCCTCGTCGCAGAGGCGGTCGACCTCCTGCGCGACGAACGCCGCCTCGTCGTGCTCGTTCTCCGCGACGTAGCCGTGGATCTTCTCGCCGTCGCCCTGGTCGGACCACAGCCGCTTCGGCTTGCGGCCGGGGTTCTTCGCGATGACGGCGTTGGCGGCGCTGAGAATGGTCTGGGTGGAGCGGTAGTTCTGCTCCAGCAGGATCACCGTCGCGGCCGGGTAGTCCTCCTCGAACTGCAGGATGTTGCGGATCGTCGCGCCGCGGAACGCGTAGATCGACTGGTCCGCGTCGCCGACGACGCACAGCTCAGCAGCAGGCAGCTCGCCGACCGGCGTACTCAGAAGTCGAACCAACGTGTACTGCGCGTGGTTGGTGTCCTGGTACTCGTCGACGAGCACGTGCCGGAAGCGGCGGCGGTAGTGCTCCGCGACGTCCGGGAACATCCGCAGCAGCTCGACGGTCACCATGATGAGGTCGTCGAAGTCCATCGCGTTCGCCTCGCGGAGGCGGCGCTGGTACATCGCGTACGCCTCCGCCGTACGCCGCTCCAGGTCGTTGCCCGCCCGCGCCGCCGCGGTCTCCCAGTCGACGAGCTCGTTCTTCAGGTTGCTGACCTGGTGGGAGATCGCGCGCGCCGGGTACCGCTTCGGGTCCAGGTCGAGGTCGCGGCAGCAGAGCGTCATGAGCCGCTGCGCGTCGCCCTGGTCGTAGATCGTGAACGTGCTCTTGTAGCCCAGCCGCGTCGCCTCCGCGCGCAGCAGCCGTACGCAGGCCGAGTGGAACGTGCTGACCCACATCACCTTGGCGCGCGGCCCGACGAGCGAGGCGACCCGCTCCTTCATCTCTCCGGCGGCCTTGTTGGTGAACGTGATCGCGAGCACCTGGCCCGGCTGTACGTGCCGCTCGGCGAGGAGGTACGCGATGCGGTGCGTGAGCACCCGCGTCTTGCCCGAGCCGGCGCCGGCGACGATGAGCAGCGGCCCGCCCTGGTGCACGACGGCGGCGCGCTGCTGCGGGTTGAGACCGGCCAGCAGGGCGTCCGCGTCGAGCCGCGGGCGCGGCGTGGGGGCGGGCGCCGGGAACGCCGGATCGCCGTCGAAGAGAGTCGTCATCGGTACGGCCAGTCTACGGTCGCCGTGCGACACCGCCTGGCGATCGCGGCGCCGGACTCAGCCGGCGTCGACGCTCCGCAGCACCGGCGCCCTGGCCGCGTCGCGGGCGGCGACCCGCGCGCTCTGTACGGCGGCCGCCACGATCGGCGCGAACGCCAGCACGACCAGCCGGTCCGGGTCGTCCCACGCGTCCGGCTCGACCGAGTCGACCTGGAGCAGGCCGATCACCCGGCCCTCGGTGATGAGCGGGACGCCGAAGTACGAGCGCACGCCGGCCGACGTCGAACGCCGCCGCCGCTCGTCGGTTACCGCCGCGTCGGCGGTGATGTCGGCCAGGTACCGCGGCTCGCCGGTCAGCGCGATCGCGCCGCCGATGCCGTGCCCGAGCGGCACCCGCATCGTCATCGCGTCCGGCGTCGCGGGCGGGTCGGCTGCGGCCAGCCGCAGGTGGTCGGTGTCGTCGAGGAGCTGCAACGACCCGCCGGTGAAGTCGATGAGCTGGCGCAGCGCGGCGAACGTGCGTTCCATCACCGTCGCCAGGTCGAGCCGCCCGGTGACGTCGCGGGCGAGGTCGATCATCAGCCGGTACCGCGCGTCCGCCGCGGGCCCGGACGAGACCAGCGGGCGGCGGGCCGGCCGCAGCCGCCCTGGCGCGCGCTGTTCCGGCACCGCCGCGATCCGCGTCCCGGCCGGCCGGATCAGCGCGGGCACCTCCGCGACCGGCACCGGCGTCGAGAACAAGTACCCCTGCGCCAGGTCGATGTCGATCTCGCGCAGCGCGGCGAGCTGCTCGTCGTTCTCCACGCCCTCCGCGACGACGGTCAGCGAGAACGCCTGGCCCATCGCCGCCACCGCGCCGACGATGGCGGCGCTGCGGTTGTCGCGGCCGAGCCCGGAGACGAACAGCCGGTCGACCTTGAGCACGTCGACGGGCAGCCGGGTGAGGTACGTGAGCGATGCGTGGCCGGTGCCGAAGTCGTCGATCGCGATGAGCACGCCGAGGCTGCGTAGCTCGTGCAGCGACGCCACGACCGACTCGACGTTCTGCGTCAGCGCCGTCTCGGTGACCTCCAGACAGACCGACGACGCCGGCACTCCGGCCTCCGCGAGCAGCCCCGCGACGAGCTGCGGGAAACCGGGCTGGACGAGCTGGCGGCGCGAGACGTTGACGGCCAGCGTGGGCCGGGTGCCGTCCGGCAGCGCGGGCCAGGACGCGGCGTCGGCGAGCGCGCGGCGCAGCACGATGACGCCGAGCTCGAGGACGAGGTCGGACTCCTCCGCGATCGGCACGAACTCCGCCGGGCCGACCACGCCCCACGTCGGGTCGGTCCAGCGCACCAACGCCTCGAAGCCGCGTACCGCCCGGTCCAGCACGCGTACCTCGGGCTGGTAGCAGACCGTCAGCGCGTCCTCGCGGACCGCCCGGCGCAGCGCCGCCTCCAGCTCGTGGTGCCGTACGGTCGCCGCGCGCATCGACGGCGTGAACACCGCGTACGACGCGCCGCCCGCC
>JAVEEC010000142.1 GCA_030840645.1 Frankiaceae bacterium | reverse complement strand
GCCCGGGCGGCTACACGCGGATCACGAAGATCGGGCCGCGCAAGGGCGACAACGCCCCCATGGCCGTGATCGAGCTGGTCGAGTCCAAGACGATCGCCCAGGAGGCGGTCGGCGAGGCGGAGAAGGCCCGGGGGACACGCTTCGCCCGGCGCAAGGGCGCGACCGCCGAGGGTACGGCGGCCGTTCCGGCCGTCGACGAGGCGCTGTCGGGCGAGGCGGCTCCGGAGGCGACCGAGGCGGTGGCCGAGGAGGCCGCCACCGAGGTGGCGACGGACGAGGCCGCTGTGGCCGAAGAGGCCGGTCCCGACGCCGCGAGCACGGAGGCGCCCGCGGAGGGTGCGGCCGAGCCCGTGGAGGACGCGGCGCCCGAGTCCGCCAGCGCCGAGGCGCCCGCCGAGGGCGAGCGCGACGACGCCTGAGCACCGCATGACCCGTAACGAGCCCGCCCTCCCGACCCGGGACGGCGGGCTCGTTCGTGTGCGCCTCGACGTCGCGTACGACGGGACGCCGTACGCCGGGTGGGCCCGCCAGCCCGGGCTGCCCACGGTGCAGGCGGCGCTGGAGGAGGCGCTGGCGACGGTGCTGCGGGCGCCGGTGACGCTGGCGGTCGCGGGCCGGACCGACACCGGCGTGCACGCGACCGGGCAGGTCGTCCACGCGGACCTGCCAGCGGCGCCGCCCGAGACGCTGGTCCGCCGGGTCAACGGCCTGCTCGACCCGTCGATCCGGGTGCTCGGTGTCGGGGTGGCGCCGGAGGGGTTCGACGCGCGGTTCTCCGCGCTGGGGCGGCGGTACGCGTACCGCGTCGCGGACGCGGCGTACGGCGCCCTGCCGACCCGGCGGCACGACACGGCGGTGCACCCGCGGCCGGTGTCGCTGCGGCGGCTGCAGGCCGCGTCGAAGCCGTTGGTGGGGCTGCGGGACTTCGCGGCGTTCTGCCGCAAGCGCGAGGGCGCGACGACGGTCCGTACGTTGCGCCGCCTGACCTGGGTGCGCGACGTCGACGGGGTGCTCGTGGCGCGGCTGGAGGCGGACGCGTTCTGCCACCAGATGGTGCGTTCGCTGGTCGGCGCGCTGCTGCTGGCGGGGGACGGGCGAAAGACGACGGACTGGCCCGCCGCGCTGCTGGCGGGCGGCATACGAGGGGGTGCGCCGGTCGCCCCGGCGAACGGCCTGACGCTGGTCGAGGTCCGCTACCCGGCGGCGTCGCGGATGGCGTTGCGCGCCCGGGCGACGCGGCGGCGGCGGGACGAGGCGTAGGTCAGGCGTACTTGGCGCCGCTCGCGGTGTTGTAGACGACGACCGGCTCGCGCGGGTCCTCCAGCAGCGGCAGCGCGGCAACGGCCGCCGCTCCCTCGGGCGACAGCCACACTCCTTGCGCGCAGGCGATCCGCACCTGCGCCTCCTCGATCGCGGCCTCCGTGACGGCAAGCATCGTGCCGCCGGACTCGCGGACGCAGCGCAGGACCAGGTCGCTCTCGCCGGGCGCGGTGACGCGCAGCCCGGCGGCGCGGGTGGTCGGCGTACCCGGCCAGGTCGTCGCGGCGGCCAGCCCTGCGTCGTACGCCGCCACGATCGGCGCGCAGTCGTCGACCTGGACGCCGACGAGGGCGGGCGGCGGGCCGTCGTACCAGCCCAGCTCCATGACCTCGGCGACGGCCTTCCACGCGGCCACCAGACCGACGCCGCCGCCCACCGGGAACACGATGGTGCCTGGCAGCCGCCCGAGCTGGTCGAACGTCTCCAGCCAGGCCGTCTTCTTCCCCTCGACGCGGTACGGCTCGCCGAACGTCGCCGCGAGGAACGCCCCCGTCTCGCCCGCGACCTGCCGCGCGAACGCCCCCGCGTCCGCGAGCGTGCCGTCCACCAGCTCCAGGCGGCCGCCGGCGAGGACGACCTCGTCCTGGTTCATCTTCGGCGCGGTGCTCGCCATCGTGACGGTGACCGGCAGGCCCGCGCGGGCGGCGTAGAGCGCCCAGGCGCCGCCGGCGTTGCCCGCGCTCGGCAGGACCAGCGCCGTGGCGCCGAGCTCGCGCGCCCGGGTGACGCCGACGGCCGCGCCGCGCGCCTTGAACGTGCCGCCCGGCAGGACGCCGTCGTCCTTCACATACACGCCGTACCCGAGCGGGATCAGCGGCGTCTCGACCTCGCCGAGGCTCACCGGCTCGCCCTGCAACGGCAGCAGGTCGCGCCAGCGCCAGAGGCCGTCCCTGCCGAACGGCGGGCGCGTGACGTTGCGGAGGTCGTAGCGCGCCAGCAGGGTGCCGCCGCAGCCGCACCGGCCCTGCAGGACGTGCGCGTCGTGCTCCGCGCCGCAGCGCGCGCACTCCAGGTGGGTCAGGCGGTTCGGCACAACGGCGACCATAACCTCGCCTGTAGGGCCGGAGCGGTTCTGCCGATGGGTACGGGAAGGCCCGATGAAAGGGGGAGGCGTGCGTCGAGAAGTCGCTGTCGGAGACATCGGGGACCTGGCGCGGGCGCGGTTCGCGCTGCTGCTCGCCGGCGTCGTGAACGTCGGCTTCGTCGCGTTGTTCCAGTGGCTGTTCCGCGACGAGCCCGGCACGGTCGCCGCCCAGGCGATCCTCGGCGGCGTCGCGGCCGTCCAGTGGCTCGGGGCGTACGGCATCAAGCGCCTCTGGGCCTCGACCTGGTGGGCCGCCACGGTCGTGCAGGCACTCTGGACGCTCGGCTCCCTCGCCTCCCTGGCGCGGAACCCGATCAACATCTGGACGATCGCGGAGGCCGTGTTCGCGATCTGGGTCTGCGTGCGGCTCGCCGACCCGGCGCTGGTCCGGACGTTCGTCCGCCGGCAGCGGCGGGCCGAGCCGGTCGCGGCGCCGACCGGGCCGGACTGGGGGTACCTGGACGGGGCGCCGTACGTCCCGCCGGTCCCGCCCGCGTACGACGCGCCGGCGTTCGCGCCGTTCCTCCCGCCGGTGGCACCGCCCCCGGCCGCACCGTCCGCGCCGGTGGCCGCCGTTCCGGCGCCGCCGGACCCGTACGCCACCCCCACCGGGACCGTGACGTTCCGCCGCGCCATCGCGCGGGAGGACATCGTCAAGGTCGCCAGGGCCCGGCGCGCCCTGCTCGTCGCCGCGGTCCTCAACCTGCTGGCCGTCGCGTTCCTCACCCTGGCCATGCACGTTTACCGGTCCGACCACGAGTCCTACCGGATGATGGGCCTGCTCCGGCTGGAAGTGCTCGCCATCGCCGGCGTGCAGCTGCTCGCGCGTTATGGCATGCGCCGCCTCTGGGCCTGGACCTGGTGGCCCGCCGCGGTGCTGCACGCGCTGTCCGCCGTGCTGGCCGTGGCCGGGTTCGCCCTCGCGCCGAGGCCGTCCGACGTCTGGCTGGTGCTGCTCAACGTCTGGGTCGCGCGCCGGCTGCTCGACCCTGGGGTCGTGCGGACGTTCACCCGGCGCGCGCCGAAGGCGCAGCCCGAGCCGGCGCCCGTGGTGCACGCGCCGGACCCACGCTTCTCCTGGGACGGCGCCGTGCTCGCGCCCGGCGGGCGGGTCATGGAGGGGTACGTCCCGCCGGCACCGCCCCCGGCGCGCCCCGTTCCCAGCGGCGACTACTTCGGGTAAGGGGCGGTTGGCGGTTCGCGGGGCCGCCCGCTATGCTTCGAGGTCGTTGTGCGCGGCGGGGTTGCATGCTGCGCCGGACTCCGAACCGTTCACAGACAGGCCGACCCGTGCGTACGTACTCCCCGAAGCCCGCCGACGTGCAGCGCCAGTGGTACGTCATCGACGCGAGTGACATCGTGCTCGGCCGGCTCGCGAGCCAGACGGCGAAGCTGCTGCGCGGCAAGCACAAGCCGATCTTCGCGCCGCACGTCGACACCGGCGACTTCGTGATCATCGTCAACGCCGCCAAGGTCGCCCTGACCGGCAACAAGCGCGACCAGAAGATGTACACCCGCCACTCCGGCTACCCGGGCGGCCTGCGCCAGACGCCGTACACCGAGCTGCTGGCCACCCGCCCCAAGCTCGCCGTCGAGCGCGCGGTCAAGGGGATGCTGCCGCACAACACGCTCGGCCGGCAGGTGTTCTCCAAGCTCAAGGTCTACGACGGCCCGACGCACCCGCACGAGGCGCAGCAGCCGGTGCCGTACGAGCTCACCCAGGTCTCCCAGTAATCCCACGAGAGGTAGTGCCCGAAGTGCCCGAGCCCGCAGGTCTGGTCCGCGCGACAGGTCGCCGCAAGGAGGCGATCGTCCGCGTCCGTCTGGTGCCTGGCACCGGCAACTGGAAGCTGAACAACCGCAGCCTGGACGACTACTTCCCGAACAAGGTCCACCAGCAGCTCGTCGGCGAGCCGTTCAAGACGGTCGAGAAGGCCGACCAGTACGACGTGTTCGCGTCGCTGCGCGGCGGCGGCATCACCGGGCAGGCCGGCGCGCTGCGCCTCGGCATCGCCCGCGCGCTGATCGAGATCGAGGCCGACGACCGCCCGGCGCTGAAGAAGGCCGGCTTCCTCACCCGCGACGCGCGCGTCAAGGAGCGGAAGAAGTACGGCCTCAAGAAGGCCCGCAAGGCGCCGCAGTACTCCAAGCGGTAGGTGGCGCGGCTCTTCGGGACCGACGGCGTACGCGGTCTCGCCAACGCCGACCTCACACCCGAGCTCGCGCTCGCCCTGTCGTCCTCCGCTGCCCGCGTTCTCGCTGCGCGCGTTGCCGTCGTGGGCCGCGACCCGCGCGCGTCGGGCGAGATGCTCGAAGCCGCGGTCGTCGCGGGCCTGGCGTCGGCGGGCTGCGACGTCGTCCGGGTCGGCGTGCTACCGACGCCGGGGGTGGCGTTCCTCGTGCCGTTCCTCGGGGCGGACCTCGGCGTGATGCTGTCGGCGAGCCACAACCCGATGCCGGACAACGGCGTCAAGCTCTTCGACGGGTCCGGGCAGAAGCTCTCCGACGCGGCCGAGGACGCGGTCGAGGCCGGGCTGGGCGAGCCGCGGGACCGGCCGACCGGCGCGGCGGTGGGCCGCGTCCGGGACGACGATGCGGCGCTCGATGCGTACGTCACCCACCTGGCGGGCTCCGTACCGCCGCTCGGTGGGCTGCGGGTCGTGGTCGACTGCGCCAACGGCGCCGCGTCGGCCGCGGGACCCGAGGCGTACCGGCGCGCGGGCGCCGACGTGGTCGCCATCCACGCCTCGCCGGACGGGCTGAACGTGAACGACGGCTGCGGCTCGACGCACCCCGAGTCGCTCGTCGCGGCGGTGCTGGCGGAGGGCGCCGACGCGGGGTTCGCGCACGACGGGGACGCCGACCGTTGCCTCGCGGTGTCGGCGTCCGGCGACCTGCTCGACGGCGACCAGCTGCTCGCGATCCTGGCCGTGGACCGCCGGCCGCCTGCCGTCGTGGCGACGGTCATGGCGAACCTCGGCTTCAAGCGTGCGATGGCCGCCCATGGCATCGAGGTCGTGGAGACGCCGGTCGGGGACCGGTACGTGCTGGAGGCGATGCGCTCCCGCGGCCTCGACCTCGGCGGCGAGCAGTCCGGGCACGTCGTGCTCGCCGAGCACGCGACGACCGGCGACGGCGTGCTGACGGCGTTGCAGGTGCTGTCGGTGATGGCGCGGACCGGGCGCCCGCTCGCCGACCTGGCCGCCGTCATGACCCGGCTGCCGCAGGTGCTGGTCAACGTGCGGGTGGCCGACAAGGCCGCGGCGCTCGCGGCCGCGGCGCCCGCCGTTGCCGCGGCGTCCTCGGCCCTGGGCGACGCGGGCCGGGTGCTCGTGCGGGCATCGGGGACGGAGTCGTTGGTGCGGGTCATGGTCGAGGCAGAGTCGGAGGACCTGGCGCGAGTCACGGCCGACCGGGTCGCGGCCACGATGTCCACAGGCTGAGGCGGGTATCCACAGGGGTAGTAAGAGAGGTAGCATTGCTGGTATGAAGGTGAGTATGAGCCTGCCAGCGGAAGACATCTCGTTCCTCGACACCTACGCCTCCGAGCGCGGCACCTCCCGGTCGGCCGTGGTGCTGCGCGCTGTCCGCCTGCTCCGGTCGTCGCTGCTGAGCGACGACTACGAGGCCGCCTGGGGCGAGTGGTTCGACGGCGGCGACGCGGCCCTCTGGGACGCGACTGTCGCGGACGGCCTCATCTAGGTGCGGCGCGGGGAGATCCGTCTCGTGGACCTCGCGCCGGCCCGGGGCGCCGAGGCGGACAAGCGCCGGCCCGCGGTCGTCGTCAGCAACGACGGTGCGAACGCGACCGCCGTCCGCCTCGGCCGGGGCGTCGTCACGGTGGTGCCGGTGACCTCGAACGTCGCCCGGGTGTTCGGGTTCCAGGTGCTGCTCGCGGCGGCGGCCACGGGGCTCCCGGTCGACTCCAAAGCGCAGGCCGAGCAGGTGCGCTCGGTGGCGGTCGAACGGGTCGGGGAGGTGGTAGGCGAGGTGCCGGACGTTCTGATGGAGCGCGTGGACGCGGCATTACGCGTCCACCTGGGCCTGTAGGCGGCTACGCAGCCAGCGGGGCGGCGGTCCGGGCGGCGCGGCGGCGGGCGAAGTACGAGATGCCGCCCAACGAGAGCGCCGGGAGCCAGGCGAGCGTGGCGGCGAGCGAGATGGCGCCGATGGCGGCCGTCAGCGGGACGCCGGCGGCGACCAGGCCGGCGGCGAGGGCGCCTTCCTTCGGGCCCGCGCCGTGGACGCCGGGGATCATCGCGGCGACCTGGCTGGCGCCGACGACGCCGAGCATGTCCATCGGCGCGATGGCGTGGCCGACGGCGGCGACGGTGCCCATCAGCAGGCCGATCGCGCACGCCTGGTAGACGAGCGACATGAGCACGCCGCGGGCGAGCGCGCGGCGCGGCGGTACGGCGGCAGCGATCGAGGGCCGCGACCGGCGCAGCACCAGGCCGACCGCCAGGACAACAGCCGCACCGGCAACGACGGCGACGAGCAGCTGCGGCGGCAGCGTGGCGCCGCCGAGCAGGGCGACCACGACGATGCCGATGCCGCCGACGAGGCGGTCGGCGGCGACGTCGACCACGGCGTTCGCGCGGTCCATGCCGACCGAACGCAGCATGTGGACGCGCCACAGGTCGGTGCCGGCGTGGGCGGGCGAGAGGAGGCCGAGCACCTCGGCCTCGGCGTAGACGCGGAGGTGCCAGCGGCGGGACTGGCCGCTCGCGGACAGCGAGCGCCAGCGCAACGGCACGAGCAGGAAGTTGCCGACGGTCCAGGCGCCGAGGCCGGCGAAGGCGGGCAGCAGCGCCGCGTGCGGCGCCATCGTCCAGGACGACGCGGCGATGCCGAGCGCGACGAGCACGGCGAAGCCGGTGCACCACTTGCTGTGCAGAACCCGGGCGATCCGCCCCCAGGCCTTCGCTCTCATGCGCTCTCCGTTTCGACGCCGACTACATCGGCACCTCTGCCCACGTCCTTCATGCCCCACGCGGACTAACTGCGGGGGGCTCGTTCGGTGACGCGTGCGGATACATTGGGTGAATGTGCGGGATCGTGGGCTACGTCGGTGAGCAGCAGGCGGTCGAGGTCGTCATGGACGGCCTGCGGCGCCTGGAGTACCGCGGGTACGACTCCGCGGGTGTCGCCACGCGCGACCCCGACGGCCGGCTGGTCGTGCACCGCAAGGCGGGCAAGCTGGTCAACCTGGAGAAGGTCCTCGACGCGGACACGCCCGCGGGCACGCTCGGCATCGGCCACACCCGCTGGGCGACCCACGGCGCGCCGAACGACCGCAACGCCCACCCGCAGGTCGACTGCTCCGGCGCCGTCGCCGTGGTGCACAACGGCACCATCGAGAACTTCGAGGCCCTCCTCGCCGGGCTCGAGGAGCGCGGCCACGCGATCACCAGCGAGACCGACACCGAGGCGGTCGCGCACCTGATCGAGGAGCGGTACGCGGGCGACCTGGCGGAGACCGTACGCGGCGTCTGCAAGGACCTGACCGGCTCGTTCGTCCTCGTCGTGACCCACCGCGACGCGCCCGACGTGGTGATCGGCGCCCGGCGCAACCTCCCGCTCGTGGTCGGGCTCGGCGAGGGCGAGAACTTCCTGGCCAGCGATGTGACGGCGTTCATCGCGCACACGCGCACCGCGCGGGTCGTCGACCAGGACCAGGTCGTGGAGCTGCGGCGCGACGGCGTCACGATCACCGACCTCGACGGCAACGCGGTGGACGGCGAGACGTTCACGGTCGACTGGGACACCGCGGCTGCCGAGAAGGGCGGCTACCGGTTCTTCATGGAGAAGGAGATCCAGGAGCAGCCGCTGGCCGTACGCGACACGCTCGGCGGCCGGCTCGGGGCCGACGGGCTGCTGCACCTGGACGAGCTCGCGATCAGCGACGAGGACGTCCGCGGGATCGAGCAGGTGTTCATCGTGGCCTGCGGGTCCTCGTACCACTCGGGGCTGGTCGGCAAGTACGCGATCGAGCGCTGGACCCGGGTGCCCGTGCAGGTCGAGATGGCGTCGGAGTTCCGCTACCGCGACCCGGTCGTCGGCCGGAACACCCTCGTCATCGCGGTCTCCCAGAGCGGCGAGACCGCGGACACGCTGGAGGCCGTACGCCACGCCCGCGCGCAGAAGGCGTGGGTGCTCGCGGTCACCAACACCGTCGGCTCGACGATCGCGCGGGAGAGCGACGCAGCGCTGTACACGCGCTGCGGGCCCGAGGTCGCGGTCGCGTCGACCAAGGCGGTCATCGCGCAGATCGTCGCGATGTACCTCGTCGGGCTTTACCTCGCGCAGCTCCGCGGCACCCGCGACCCGGACGAGGTCCGCGCCCACCTGCACGACCTCCAGCAGATCCCGGACTTGATCGCGGAGACGTTGACGCGGATGGGCCCGATCCGCGCGCTCGCGGGCGAGATCGCCGAGGCGAAGCGCGTCCTGTTCATCGGGCGGCATGTGGGGTACCCGATGGCGCTGGAGGGCGCGTTGAAGCTCAAGGAGCTCGCGTACATCTCGGCCGAGGGGTTCCCCGCCGGCGAGATCAAGCACGGCCCGATCGCGCTGATCGAGCCGGGCACGCCGGTCGTCGTCCTCGCGACGCGCCACGCGCTCTCCGCCAAGCTCGTGAACAACGTGCAGGAGGTCCGCGCCCGCGGCGCCCGCACCATCGTCATCGCGACCGACGGCGACGACAGCGCGGCGCCGTACGCCGACCACCTGGTCCGGGTCCCCGACACCAAGTCGCTGTACGCGCCGCTGCTGTTGATCGTGCCGATGCAGGTGCTCGCCTGCGAGGTCGCCAAGGTCCTCGGCCTCGACGTCGACCAGCCGCGCAACCTCGCCAAGTCCGTCACCGTGGAGTAGCCGTGGCCGTCATCGGTGTGGGCGTCGACATCGTCGACGTCGCGAGGCTGTCGCGGGTGCTGGCGCGGACGCCCGGCGTTGCGGGTCGGGTTTTCGCGGTCGGGGAGCGTTCGTACGCCGGGGACTCCGGCGAAGTGTCGATCCGGCGGCTCGCCGCGCGGTACGCCGCCAAGGAGGCGGCCGCGAAGGCGCTCGGCTCCCCGGCCAAGGCGCGGTGGCGCGAGATCGAGGTCGTCGTCGACGAGGACGGCCGGCCCGCGCTGCTCGTCACCGGCCGGACCGCCGAGGTCGCGGCGGTCGCGGGCATCCGGTCGTGGCACGTGTCGCTGACGCACGACGGCGGGGTCGCCGTCGCCGTGGTCGTCGCCGAGTCGTGAGGGGCGTCTACTCCGTCGCGCAGATGCGCGCGGCGGAGGCGGGCATGCCCGAGAACGTCCTCATCGACCGCGCCGCGACGGCCGTCGCGCGGCGCGCGGTGTCGATGCTCGGCGGCGCGTACGGCCGCCGCGTGCTCGTCGTCGCGGGCCCCGGCCACAACGGCGCGGACGCGCTCTGGGCGGGCGTGCGGCTGCGCGAGCGCGGCGCCGACGTGGACGTCGCGCTGCCCCTCGGCGAGCCGCGGGACGAGCACGGCGCGGAGCCGTTGCGCCGGCTGCGGCCGCGCCGGGCGGCGCGGCACCCGTACGACCTGTACGTCGACGGTGTCCTCGGCATCGGCGCGCGGCCTGGGGAGGCGGCGTGGGCCGGGCTGTTCGAGGGGCCGACGCTGGCGGTCGACGTGCCGACCGGTGTCGACGCCGACACCGGTGCGGCCGGTCCCGGGGCGGTGCGCGCCGACGTGACGGTGACGTTCGGGGGGCTGAAGACCGGGCTGGTCGTCGGGGCCGGCGCGGACCTCGCCGGGCTGGTCGAGGTCGCGCCGATCGGGCTGCCGCTGGGTGCCGGCACCGCGGCCCTGCTGGAGGCGGCCGACGTCGCGCGGTACGTCGCCGAGCCGGATGCCGACACCGACAAGTACCGGCGCGGTGTGGTGGGCGTGTACGC
Source organism: Frankiaceae bacterium (assembly GCA_030840645.1). Classification (GTDB taxonomy): domain Bacteria; phylum Actinomycetota; class Actinomycetes; order BP-191; family BP-191; genus BP-191. Next base: position 11,154 of record JAVEEC010000142.1, on the reverse strand, counting down.
GGGCAGCGCCGCCTATCCCGGCGCGGCCGTGCTCGCCTGCCGGGGGGCGCTGCGCGCGGGCTGCGGGTACGTCCGCCTCGTCGCGCCGCGCGCGGTCGCGGACGTGGTGCGCGCGTCGTTCCCGGAGGTGGTCGCGACCGAGCCCGGTGACCTGCCGGACGCCGACGCGTGGGTCGTCGGCCCCGGCCTCGGCGACGCGGCCACCGACGCCGCCGGCGCGGTGCTCGCGTCGGGCGTCCCCGCCGTTCTCGACGCGGACGCGTTACGGCCGGGGGACTTCAAGCGTGATGGGGCGACGGTGCTGACGCCGCATACCGGCGAGTTCCAGCGGCTCACCGGCATCGCCCGCGAGGACGCGGAACGCGACCGGCTCGGCAACGCGCGCCGCGCTGCCGCCGACCTCGGCGCGGTCGTGCTGCTCAAGGGGACGACGACGGTCGTCGCCGACTCGGGCGGTACGGCGTACGTCAACCCGACGGGTACGCCGTGGCTCGGCACGGCCGGGACGGGTGATGTTCTCGGCGGTGTCGTCGCCGCGCTGCTGGCGCGTTCCCCCGACGACGGCGCGCGGGCGGCGGCCTGCGCGGCCTGGCTGCACGGCCTGGCGGCGCGGGTCGCGGCGGGCGAGCCGGGCGCCGCGATCACCGCGCTCGACGTCGCGGAGGCGCTCCCTGCGGCGGCGCGGATAGCGTTGGCTTCGTGCTGACATCGCGGGCCGAGGCCGCCGTCGACCTCGACGCCGTCCGGCACAACGTCGCCATCCTGCGCGCGGCCGCGGGCGACGCGCAGGTGCTCGTCGCCGTGAAGGCCGACGGGTACGGCCACGGTGCCGTCGAGGTCGCGCGCGCGGCACTCGAGGCCGGGGCGGCGTGGCTCGGCGTCGTTCTCGTGGAGGAGGGCGTCGCGCTGCGCGCGGCCGGGATCACCGCGCCGGTGCTCGTGATGATGGAGCCGCCGCCCGGCGCGGGGGCGGTCGCGGCGGCGCACGACCTCGACCTGGGCCTCGGCTCGCCCGCCGCGCTGGCGGACGCGGTCGCCGCGGGCGCGCGGGTGCACCTCAAGGTCGACACGGGGCTGTCCCGCGGCGGCTCGGTCGACTGGCCCACCCTGGTCAAGACAGCAGCGGAGACGGATGCGAACGTCGTCGGTGTCTGGAGCCACCTCGTCTGCGCCGACGACCCAGACCACCCGGCGAACGCCTCGCAGGCCGCGCGCTTCGCCGAGGCGCTGGAGGTCGCCGCTGCGGCCGGGCTGCGGCCTTCGCTGCGGCACCTCGCCAACAGCGCCGCCACCCTGACCGCGCTCGCCACCCACTACGACCTGGTCCGGCCCGGCATCGCGGTCTACGGCCTGTCGCCGGTCCCCGGCGAGACGTACGGCCTCCGCCCCGCGATGACGCTGCGCGCGCGGGTCGCGATGACCAAGGACGTCCCGGCCGGGACCGGGGTGTCGTACGGCCACCGCTACGTCACCCCGCGCGCGACGCGGCTGGCGCTGGTGCCACTGGGCTACGGCGACGGCGTCCCGCGCAACGCCACCAACACCGCCGAGGTGTTCGTCGGCGGCGCGCGCCACTACGTGAGTGGCACGGTCTGCATGGACCAGTTCGTCGTCGACGTCGGCGACGGCGCGGTGGAGGCGGGCGACGAGGTCGTGCTGTTCGGCACCGGCGACGGCGGCGAGCCGACCGCGATCGAGTGGGCGGCGGCGCTCGGCACCATCTCCTACGAGATCGTCACGCGGGTCATGCCCCGCGTCCCGCGCCGCTACGTCGGCGGCCGGGGATGAGCCGCGCGCGCCGGGCGGGCGTCGTCGGCGGCGTGTTCGGCGCCGTCGCCGCGGGTGTCGCGGCGGGTGTCGCTCTTGAACGCCTCGCGGTCGGGCGCGACCGGCTGCGGCCTGATCCGGAGGCGGGGGAGGCGTTCGGGCGGCTGCCCGGGCGCGAGTCGTCGGTGACGCTGCCGGACGGCGTACGGCTGCACGTCGAGGAAACCGGCAACGGCCCGTTGACCGTGGTCTTCGTCCACGGCTTCGCGCTCTCGCTCGCGTCGTGGCACTACCAGCGGCGCGACCTCGCGGACGTAGGGCGGCTGGTGTTCTACGACCAGCGCAGCCACGGCCGTTCGACCCGCGGCGACGACGACTCCTCGACCCTCGCGCAGCTCGGTCTCGACCTGGCCGCGCTGATCGACGCGGTCGCGCCGACCGGTCCGGTCGCGCTGGTCGGGCACTCGATGGGCGGCATGACGATCATGTCGTTGGCGAAGGAGCGGCCCGAGCTGTTCGGCACGCGCGTCGTCGCGGTCGCGCTGCTCGCGACGTCGGCGGGCGGTATCGCCGAGGCGCTGGTGCCGATCCCGCAGCGCGCCGCGGACGTCGTCACGTCGCGGCTGCTGCCGCGGGTGCACCGCGTTGCCGGGGCGCCGTTGATCGCGCGCGGGCGGCGGGCGGGCAGTGACCTGAACTTCCTGTTCACCAAGGTCTGGGGCTTCGGCGACAACCCCTCGCCCGCCCAGGTCGAGCTGATCGAACGCATGACGTCGGCGACGCCGCTCGACGTCCTGACGGCGTTCGTCCCGACGTTCGTGGAGCACGACCTCTATGACGGGCTGGCGACGCTGGGCCGCGTCCCGGTGCTGGTCCTCGGCGGCACGAAGGACCGGGTCACCAAGTACGCGCACTCCGAGGAGATCGCGCGGCGGACGCCGGGCGCGCAGCTCGTGACGTTGAACGGCGCGGGGCACATGCTGATGGCCGAACGCGCGCCGCCGGTCAACCTGCACCTGCGCGCGTTCCTGCGCCGCGCGGCGCGGTCCGGCGAGGCGGCCCGCGGTGCCTGAGGCCGCCGCGTTGCAGGTCCGCGAGGCGGCCGAGGCCGCGCCGGACTGGGCGACGCTGCGCGCGGTCGCGTCGTCCTGCGTCGCGTGCGCGCTGTCGGAGGGCCGGACGCAGGTCGTGTTCGCGGACGGGGAGGCGCCCGCGGACGTGATGTTCGTCGGGGAGGCTCCCGGCTTCCACGAGGACCGGCAGGGCGTGCCGTTCGTGGGGGTGTCGGGCCAGCTGCTGACGCGGCTGCTGTCCGAGGTCGGCATCGAGCGTTCACAGGTCGTCATCGCGAACGTCCTCAAGTGCCGCCCGCCCGCCAACCGCGACCCGCTCCCCGACGAGGTCGCGACGTGCAAGGGGTGGCTGCGGCGCCAGGTCCACCTGGTCGACCCGGCCGTCATCTGCACGCTCGGCAACTTCGCGACCCGCTGGGCGCTCGGTCCGGACGTCTCGATCACCCGGGTGCGCGGGCAGCGGTTCACGGTCAGCGGGCGGACGGTGGTGCCGACGTTCCACCCGTCGGCGGCGCTGCGGTCGGGTCCCGAGGGCGCGCAGATGCAGGCGCTGCGCGCCGACATGGCGACGCTCGCGCGCGTCGTGGCCGACCGCGGGTGAACGTCGCCACTCCCGACGACATGCGGGCGCTCGGGTCGCGGCTCGGCACAGTCGCGCGGGCGGGCGACCTGATCGTGTTGACCGGGCCGCTCGGGGCGGGCAAGACCGTTCTCGCGCAAGGGATCGGGCTGGGTCTCGGAGTACGCGAGCGGGTCACGTCCCCGACGTTCGTCATCGCGCACGTGCACGGGGACGGGCGGGTGCCGTTCGTGCACGTGGACGCGTACCGGCTCGGCTCGGTCGCCGAGGTGGACGACCTCGACCTCGACGCGTCGCTGGCCGAGGCGGTGACCGCCGTCGAGTGGGGCAGCGGCCTGGTCGAGTCGCTCGCCGACTCGTGGCTGGAGGTCCGCATCGAACGCCACGACGACGACGCCCGCACCGTGACGCTGCTCCCCAACGGCGGGGACTGGGCCGCGCGGCTGCCGTAGCCGGTCAGTAGGCGGCAGGTCCCGTGCCGGGCTGGCGGGGCGGGCCGAGGACGCGGAACGACACCGACTTCACCTCGTCGAGCAGCGACACCCGGACGACGTAGCCGCCGGGGGTCGGGAACTGCACGTCGGCACTGAGGCCGATCACGCTGCGCAGGTCCGAGCCGGGCGGCAGACCGGCCGGGCGCCCCTGCTCGATCTGCCCGTCGACCCGGACGAGCGGGTCGCCGCCGTCCTCGTGGGTGATCGTGAGCTCGACCGGGAACCGCTGGTTGGTGTCGTTCCACCCGACCAGGACGCTGACCCCGATCCCGAAGTGCGCGGGCCCGAGGCGGCCCTCGGCGTCGAACGGCGGCCGCACGTCGGTCCAGCCGGCGCCCTGCATGTAGAGCAGGCCGTTGATCGCCTCGACGTGGTTCGCCAGGGTCACGTACTCGATGGTCGGCATGGTGTGCGCAACGCTACAGCCGCGCGAGACGTGCCCGCCGCTGCGCGCCGCCGTCGGGCGAGGCAGAATCGGCTCACGCACCCGCCAGGGAGGGAACGTTCCATGGCTACGTTGTCGATCGCGGCGATCCTCGCCGAGTCCGCCGTCCGTCACGCGGACCGGGCGGCAGTCGTCTTGGGCGAGCAGCGGGTGACGTACGCCGACCTCTGGCGCGACGCCCGCCGCCACGCCGCCGCCCTGCGTGACGAGCACGGCGTGCGCCCCGGCGACAAGGTCGCCGTCCTGATCCCGAACGTCCCCGACTTCCCCAGGACGTACTACGGCATCCTCGCGCTCGGCGCGGTCGTCGTCCCCGTCCACGCGCTGCTCAAGGCGGAGGAGATCGCCTACGTCCTGCGCGACTCCGGCGCGCGGCTGCTCGTCTGCCACGACGCGCTGGCCGGCGAGGGCGCCAAGGGTGCCGAGCTGGCGGGCGTCGCGTTCGTCGCTCCGGGCGCCCTGGCCGGCGACGCCGAGGTCGACACGTACGTCCCCCGCGACCCCGCCGACGACGCCGTCATCCTCTACACGAGTGGCACCACGGGGAAGCCGAAGGGCGCCGTCCTCTCCCACCTCAACGTCGTCATGAACGTCACCGTCACCGCCAGCGACGTCATCTCGCTCACCAGCGACGACGTGATCCTCGGCTGCCTGCCGCTGTTCCACTCGTTCGGGCAGACCTGCGCGATGAACGCAGGCTTCCGCGCGGGCGCGACGCTGGTGCTGATGCCGCGCTTCGACGGCGCCGCCGCGCTCGACGCGATCGAGGCGTACGGCGTCACGGTGTTCGAGGGCGTTCCCACGATGTACATCGCGCTGCTCGACGCGGCCCGTACGGACCCGCGGCGGCCCGCGCTGCGGATCGCGGTCTCCGGTGGCGCGTCGTTGCCGATGGCGGTCATGGACCGCTGGCGCGAGACGTTCGGGTCCGAGATCTACGAGGGGTACGGCCTGTCGGAGACGTCACCGGTCGCGACGTTCAACCAGCAGTCGGTGGGGCGCAAGCCGGGCACGGTCGGCACGCCGATCTGGGGCGTCGACGTGCTCGTCGCGAAGGCCGAGGTCGAGGGCGCGATCGAGCCGGTGCCCGCCGGCGAGATCGGCGAGGTCGTCATCCGCGGCCACAACATCTTCACCGGCTACCTGAACAACCCCGAGGCGACGAACGCCGCCATCGTCGACGGGTGGTTCCGCTCCGGCGACCTCGGCACGATGGACGCCGACGGCTTCGTCTCGATCGTGGACCGCAAGAAGGACATGGTGCTGCGCGGCGGCTACAACGTGTACCCGCGCGAGGTCGAGGAGGTCCTGCTGCGGCACCCGGCGGTCGCGCAGGTCGCGGTGATCGCGCTGCCGCACGACGTGCACGGCGAGGAGGTCTGCGCCGTCGTGATCGCCGCGCCGGACACGACCCCGACCGCCGAGGAGATCGTCGCCTGGTCGAAGGAGCAGATCGCGGCGCACAAGTACCCGCGCGTCGTGCACTTCGTGGACGCGTTCCCGCTCGGGCCGAGCGGCAAGGTGCTCAAGCGCGAGCTGGTCGCGCGCTTCGCGGGCGCGCCCTAGATGCTCCTCGCGTTCGACACGTCCACCCCCGCCGTCACCGTTGCGCTGCAGGACGGTCCGTCCTGGACGGAGGTCGCGGCGAACCGCCACGGCGAGCTGCTCGCGCCTGCCATCGAGCGCGTTCTCGCCGGCCGCGGCGTGACCGACCTGACCGGCATCGTCGTGGGGCTCGGCCCTGGACCGTTCACCGGGCTGCGGGTCGGCATCGTCACGGCCCGCGCGCTGGCGCACGGGCTCGGCATCCCCGCGTACGGCGCCTGCTCGCTCGACGCGCTCGCCGCTCCCGGCACCGCGGTCGCGACCGACGCGCGGCGGCGCGAGGTGTACTGGGCGGCGTACGACGCCGGTGGAACGCGCATCGACGGGCCGCACGTAGACAAGCCGGCAGATGCCGCGGAACGCCTGCGGCGCAACGGTTTCACGACGGTCAGCGGCGCGGGTGCGCGACTGTACCCGGAGGCGTTCGAGGGGTTCGCGGTCGTGGACCCCGAGTACCCCGACGCGCGGCGCCTGCTCGACGCGCCGCGGACGGACGACCTCACGCCGCTGTACCTGCGCCGCCCCGACGCGACGCCGCCCGGGCCGCGCAAGCGGGTGACGGCATGACCGCGCTACGGCCGATGCGGTGGTGGGACATCGAGCCGGTCGTCGCGCTGGAGAAGGTGCTGTTCGACGACGCGTGGAGCGCGGAGATGTTCTGGGACGAGCTCGCACAGGGCCCGTCGCGGACGTACGTCGTCGCCGAGGCAGGCGGCGCCGTGGTCGGTTACGCGGGGCTGGCCGCGATGCCGGACGAGGGGTACGTGCAGACCATCGGCGTCGCCCCGGAGCAGCAGCGCAACGGTCTCGGCGCGACGCTGCTCACGGCGTTGCTCGACGACGCGAAGGAGCGCGGCCTGCCGCGCGTCGGCCTCGAGGTCCGCGTCGACAACGCCGCCGCCATCGCGCTGTACGAACGCTTCGGCTTCAAGGGCATCGCCGTCCGCGAGCGGTACTACCAGCCGTCCGGCACCGACGCGCTCGTGATGGTCACGCAGTGAGCGAGCCGCTGGTCCTCGGCATCGAGACGTCGTGCGACGAGACCGGCGTCGGGATCGTGCGAGGCACGACGCTGCTGGCGGACGCGATCGCGTCGCAGGTGGACGAGCACGCGCGGTTCGGCGGTGTCGTGCCCGAGGTCGCGAGCCGCGCGCACCTGGAGGCGATGGTGCCGACGGTCGACCGCGCCCTCGCCACGGCGGGCGTGACGCTGCAAGACCTCGACGCGGTCGCGGTCACGACCGGGCCCGGGCTCGCGGGTGCGCTGCTCGTCGGCGTCGCGGCCGCGAAGGCGTACGCGCTCGCGCTCGGCGTGCCGCTGGTCGGCGTCAACCACCTCGCCGCGCACGTCGCCGTGGACGTGCTGGAGCACGGTCCCCTGCCCGACCCGCTCGTGGCGCTGCTCGTCAGCGGCGGCCACTCGTCGCTCCTGCTCGTGCCGGACGTGACCGACGTCCGTACTCTTGGCGCCACTGTCGATGACGCGGCGGGGGAGGCGTTCGACAAGGTGGCGCGGGTGCTCGGGCTGCCGTTCCCCGGCGGGCCGCACGTCGACCGCGCGGCGCGCGACGGCGACCCGGCCGCGATCGCGTTCCCGCGCGGGAGGACCGAGGGCGCGTACGACTTCACGTTCTCCGGCCTCAAGACCGCGGTCGCCCGCTGGGTGGAGGCGCGCACCGACATCCCGGTGAACGACGTCGCCGCGTCGTTCCAGGAGGCGGTCGTGGACGTCCTCGTCACCAAAGCGGTGAACGCCGCCAAGGAGCACGGCGCCGCGCTGCTGATCGGCGGCGGCGTCGCGGCCAACTCCCGCCTGCGTGTCGTCGCCGCCGAGCGTTGCGACGCGGCGGGCATCCTGCTGCGTGTCCCGCGCCCGGGCCTCTGCACCGACAACGGCGCCATGGTCGCGGCGCTGGGGTCCGAGCTGTTCGCGCGCGGGGTCGTCACCGCGCTGGACGCCCCGGCGGACCCGTCGCTCCGGCTCTGACCGGCGCCAGATCGGCGCCAGACCGGCGCCGACCGGCAGGCGCGGGCGGCACCGGCGTCGAAGATCCCCTGAACCTGCGACCGCACTCGTGCCTCCTAGTCTGCGATGGGAAGCCCCTCCTTGACCCGACGCCTCCGCCTCGCGCCGTTCCTGGCCGCGCTGGTGCTGGGTCTCGGCCTGCCCGTCCTGCACGGCGAGGCCGCCGCGAGCTGCCTGACGCGCCCGGACGGCTGGACCGTGACCAGGCCGGGGGGCCGCCAGATCACGTCGTACGCCGTCCCGGCGACCGGCCCGGACACGATGTACGCCACCGACGGCGACCGCGTCTGGGCGACGCACTCCGGCGGCTGCGACTGGACCGAGGTACTGGGCGCCGCCGAGCCGCTCCCGCTCGGCGCGGTCCGGCGCGAGCCAGTCGCGGTCGCGGTGTCGTTCCCGCGCGACGTGACTGTCGCCTGGATCGCCTCGAACGTCACGGTCGCCGGCGTGACCCGACCCGAGGTGCTGATGAACGACGACGGCACCGACGCGTTCGGCCACGTCGCCGCGGGTCTGCAGATCGGCGGCGCGCCGGCGGGGCTGCCGCCGGGCACGGTCGTCTCGCTCACCGCGGGCAGCGAGCCGGACGTCGCGTACGTCGTCCTCGACACCGCAGTCGGCCTTCGGCTCTACGGGACGGTCGACCGCGGCGCGAGCTGGCAGGCGCGCGCTCTCACGACCGGGTACGCGTACGACGGCATGGTCGTCGACGTGGGCAACGCGAACGTCGTCTGGGCCTGGAGCCGCGAGGGGCTGTTCGAGTCGAGGGACGGCGGCGCGACGTTCGCGCCGGTCCGCAAGGTCAGCGGGCGCTTCGTCGACGTCGCCGTCAGCCTCTCCCCGAAGGGCACCAGGATCGAGGCACTCCAGGCCGGCGGCCTGATCTGGCGCAGCGACGACGGCGGCACGACGTGGACGACGCGGTCCACGGACATCGCGATGACGTCGATCGCGACGGCCCCGGTGGACGACCTCTCGGCCGTCGCGGGCCCGGCCCGAGTCGACGTCCTCGGCAGCATCTTCAGCGCGACCGACAGCACCCCGGCCGGCGCCGGACCGCTGGCCGACGTGTCGGTGGCGAGGTTCCTCACCGGGCGGGTGCGCGTCGCCGTCCGCGCCGGCAGCACGCTCCTCCGGCTCGACGTCGAGCTGACGGAGAACCGGCCGCCGAAGGTCGTCACGCCCGGCGTCGTCCTCGTCCCGCAAGTTCCGCAGATCCCGCTCTACCCGGCGATCACGCCCGAGACCTCCGTCGTCACGCTCGCCGCGGGCCAGACCAGGACGGTGGCCTACGACCTGGACCTGCCGGCGGCGCCGACCCCGCTGGACGTGTACTTCCTGGTCGACACCACCGGCAGCATGGGCGGTGTCATCACGGCGCTGCGGCTCGCGCTCGCGCGGATCGTCAACGACCTGACCCTGTCCGGCATCCAGGCGAGCTTCGGCGTGGGGTCGTTCAGGGACTTCCCGCGCAACGGCTGGGGCGATACGAGCGACCATCCGTACGAGCTGTACCGCGAGATCGGCCCGGTCGACCAGGACCTCGAGGTCGCGCTGTCCCGGCTCACCGCGGGCGGCGGCGGCGACGAGAAGGAAGGGCAGTTCGCGGCGCTGTACGAGTCCGTTCACGACGCCGCGGGGATGAAGTCGTTCCTCGACGAGCCCGAGTACCCGACCGCCTGGCGCAACGGTGCGCTGCGCCTCGCCGTCGTCGCGACCGACACGGCGTCGCACGTCGCCGGGGAGCGCGCGGCCGAGGGCACGTCGGTGTACCCCGGGCCTTCGTACGAGCAGCTGGTCGCCGCGCTGCTCGCGGCGCACGTCAAGACCGTGGGCATCGCCGCGGGCAAGGCCGCGGTGCCGGACCTGCGCGCGCACGCCCAGGACACCGGTTCGCTCGCCCCGGCCGGCGGGGTGGACTGCGACGCCGACGGCACCATCGACCTGAACCAGGGCGACCCGCTGGTCTGCGACTTCGCCGCGGGCGCCGTCTCGAACGTCCCGCCCGTCGGCGGCATCGCCGTCGGGGGCGACTCGGTGCGCGGCATGAGCGGCGCGATCGTCGCGATGCTCCGCGCGCAGCGCGACCCGGCGACGGTGCGGCTGACCAGCTCGGACCCCCGCGTCGCGACCGTCCTCGACGGCGTCCACCCAGCAGTGGACATGAAGGTCCCCAACGTCGTCACGTCGCACGTGCGCTTCTCCTGCACCGCCGCGAACTACGGCAGGACGGTCGACGTGCGCCTCCCCGCCCGCGCCGGCGCCCGCCGGGTCGCCGAGGCGAGCGCGCAGGTCCGCTGCCTGGCGCCCGTACCCGCGGCCGCGGCCGCCGAGCCCGAGCCGATCCCCGTGGCCCGCGACCGCGCGCCCGTCGCGGCGCTCGCCGTGCCCGCCCCCGCGCCGCCCGCGCCGGTGCAGAACCTCAACCCGAACCCCAACCCGAACGCCCAGCCGAACGCCATGACGCAGGCCGGCATGGCCGCCGAGGAGCAGCAGGTGCCGCAGCTCGCGTTCGCCGCGGACAGCCTCCGGCCGGACACCGGCGACGAGCTGGCGATGAGCCGCCTCGACGACCGGGGCGGCGCGGCGCCCGGCCTGCTCGGCGGCGCCGCGCTGCTCTCGGCGCTGGCCGTGGCGGCCGAGCTCGGGCGGCGTTCGCGGACGAGGACGGCGTACGCCAGGGCCCGCCGGCGGTAGGCCGTGTTGACGCGGGCGGACCCCGCGGCCTAATGTTCGTGCTGGCACTCGGAACGTCAGAGTGCTAACGCTGCGAGCAGGCGCCCGATCCCCGCGACGGCGGGCCGCCGACGGAGCACGACAACGTCATTGCGACCCATCAAACAGGAGGGCCAGGCAGCCATGCCGACCGCCACCAAGGTCAAGATCAAGCCGCTCGAGGACCGCATCGTCGTCCAGGCCAACGAGGCCGAGACCACGACCGCGTCGGGCATCGTCATCCCCGACACCGCCAAGGAGAAGCCGCAGGAGGGCACGGTCATCGCCGTGGGCCCCGGCCGCTTCGAGGATGGCGCGCGCGTCCCGCTGGACGTCAAGGAGGGCGACACCGTCGTCTACAGCAAGTACGGCGGCACCGAGCTCAAGTACGGCGCCGACGAGTACCTGGTGCTGAGCGCGCGCGACGTCCTCGCGATCATCGAGAAGTA
>JAVEEC010000119.1 GCA_030840645.1 Frankiaceae bacterium | reverse complement strand
CGGCACCCGCAAGGGCGTCAGCATCGAGAAGACGCACGAGAACGAGCCGTTCGCCGACTCGGTGCGCCGCTGCCTGCATGACGGCATCTCGCTCGACCCCGACCACTTCATCTGCCGGACCTCGGACGTGCGGGTCGGCGGTCCCTCGGGAGTGACGGCACCATGAGAAGAGCCCTTGCCCTCCTCGTCGCCGCGGCCGCCTGCCTGCCGGCGGTCGCGCACGCCGAACCGCCGCCGCCGAGCTCGCCGGACGGGTTCCTCTGCGTCACCATCCCCGCGGTCGGCGTGCTCGGCCACGACGTGACGCCGGAGCTCACTCCCTGCATCCCGTTCCCGTAAGGCGCGGCCCGTAGAGTCGGGCGTCATGGACAGCGCGGACGAGATCGTCGTCCACAACGGCAAGCGGGCGATGTCGCTCAACGAGCTGGCCCGCAGCCAGCCCGGCATGGACCGGCTCATGGCGGAGATCGCCGAGCGCGCCCGCCGCCTCTACTGGGCCGGCACGCTCGGCAACTGGCCCGCCGCCGGGTACTTCTGCCGCACGCTGACCAAGCAGCTGCGGGCGAGCGCGTTCAGCCGCCCGAAGTACGCCGAGGCGATGGAGGAGTTCCTCGAGACCGACTACGCCCCGCTGCGCGACGCGGTGGCGGCGCGGGACGCGGAGGCGTTCGCCCGGGCGTGGGAGCACCTCGTCGCGCGGGTGAACCACTGGCACGAGCACTTCGGCAAGGGCTACCTCGTCTACCGCACGCCGGACACACCCCCGCCGGACCTCGACCTCTCGCCCCGCGCGGACTGAGCCGCGCAGAGCCGAGCCGGGCGGAGCCGAGCGCTACGCCGGGAGCTGCGCCTCGATCGCCGCGCGCAGCGCCGGGTCCTCCGGGGTGACACCCGGGCGGAAGCGGCCCACGACCTCGCCGGCCGGCGAGACGAGGGACTTCTCGAAGTTCCACAGCACGTCCGGCCCGTGCTCGTCGTCCAGGGTGAACGCGGTGAGCGCGGCGTAGAGCGGGTGCTGGTCCGGGCCCTTGACGTCGCCCTTGGCGAGCAGCGGGAACGTCACGCCGTACGTCGTGGAGCAGAACTCCGCGATCTCCTCGGCCGTGCCCGGCTCCTGCCCCTTGAACTGGTTGCACGGGAAGCCGAGGACGGAGAAGCCGCGCGGCGCGTACTCCTCGTGCAGCGCCTCCAGGCCGGCGTACTGCGGCGTGAGGCCGCACTGCGAGGCGACGTTGACGACCAGCAGCGCCTTTCCGGCGTAGTCGCCGAGCGACACCACGTCGCCGGAGAGGGTCTCGACCTTGATGTCGTGCAGCGACACGGGGAACGCACCTTTCGTCGGGTTCGCACCAGTGTGCCGGTTCGCGGGACGAACGGCCACCGCGCGATGCTGTACGGCATGACGACGACACTCGACGACGTCCGCGCCGCCGCCGCGCGGATCGCCGGCGACGTGCACCGCACGCCGCTGCTGTCCGCCACCAGCCTCGGCGAGCGGTACGGCGTCCGGCTGCGGGTCAAGGCGGAGGTGTTCCAGCGCACCGGGTCGTTCAAGATCAGGGGCGCGCTCAACGCCGTACGGCAGCTCAGCGACGAGCAGCGCGCGAAGGGCCTCGTCGCCATCTCGGCCGGCAACCACGCCGCCGCCCTCGCCTACGCCGCCCGCGCGTCGAAGGCCACCGCGACGATCGTCATGCCGCACACCGCGAACGCCGCGAAGATCGCCGCCACCGACGCGTACGGCGGCGAGGTCGTCCTCACGGACCAGCCGCTGCTCGACACCCTCGCCCAGGTCACTGCCGAGCGCGGCGGGCCGACGCTGGTGCACCCGTTCGACGACCCGAACGTCGTGGCCGGCGCCGGCACGGTCGGCCTGGAGATCCTCGAGGACGGGCCGCCGCCGGACGTCGTCGTCGTGCAGGCGGGCGGCGGCGGGCTGCTGTCCGGCGTCGCCACCGTCGTCAAGGCGCTGCACCCGGACACCCAGGTCATCGGCGTGGAGCCGGAGGGCGCGGACGTCATCAGCCGCAGCCTCGCGGCCGGCGAGCCGGTCGGCATGGTGCCGGTCAGCGTCGCGGACGGGCTCTGCTCGCCGATCGGCGGCACCGTGACGCTGCCGATCATCCGGGAGAAGGTCGACCGGGTCGTCCGCGTGCCGGACGACGCGATCCGGCAGGCGATGCGCGAGATGGTCGAACGCACCAAGCTCGTCGTGGAGCCGGCGGGCGCGGCCGGGCTGGCGCCGTTCGTCGCGGGGCTGCTCGACCTGCCGCGCGGCGCGGACGTCGTGCTCATCGCCACGGGCGCGAACATCGACGCCACCCTGCTCGCCACGCTGCTGGCGCCGTAATGGACACCGAACGCCACCTCGCCGCGCTGCGGCACGAGTCGGCCGCGCTCGCCGAGGCGGCCCGCCGTGGCCTCGACGCCCGCGTGCCGTCCTGCCCGGACTGGGACGTCGCGGCGCTGGTGCGGCACAACGCCCGCGCGTTCCGCTGGGCGACCGAGATCGTCCGCCGGCACGCCGACGCCGAGGTGTCCATGGAGGACCTCCCGGACCCGCCGGGGGACGACGTGGTGGCGGCGTTCGAGGAGGCGACCGCCGAGCTGGTCGACGTGCTCGCCAACGAGGCGCCGGACACCCGCGTCTGGACCTGGTCGGAGGGCGACTTCTCGGTCCGGTTCTGGGCCCGCCGGATGGCCAACGAGGTCGCCGTGCACCGTTGGGACGCCCAGCTCGCGCACGGCGAGCCGGAGCCGATCGAGCCGGAGCTGGCCGCCGACGGGGTGGACGAGCTGCTCACGGTCTTCCTTTCCGCGGGGCTGGGGCGCCGGCCGGTGGACGGGCTGGCGGGGACGTTCGAGGTGCTCGCCACCGACACCGGCGACGCCTGGCACGGCGAGCTCTGGCCGGACCGTGCCGAGGCGGGCGCGGGCCGGGCCGTCGACCCGCCGGACGCCACGCTGCGCGGCACCGTGAGCGACCTGCTGCTCGCCATGTGGGGGCGCGACGTCCCCGTCGAACGGGGCGGCGACCCGCGGATCATCGGGGTGCTGACGGCGTAGGCCGTTCGGCGCAGGCGGCGTCGGTCAACCCGACCCGACACTTCGGGCTCGCTCGTCCGGGGGTCACAGGGCGCGGTCACGGCACCCGATGAACCAGCCATGACCGAGGACTGCACGCACCTGGACGCACTCGCCGCGTGGTTCGGCCGCGCGCTCGACGTGCTGACCGACCCCGCCGTACGGCGCGACGTGCTGCTGCTCGTGGGCGGCGCGGCGACCGTCGCGGAGGCCGTCTCCGTCACCGCCGGGGACGTGGTGGCCGCGCTGGACCACCTGTTCGTCTACCCGCCCGCCGGGGGCGGCCACTCGCTGCCGCTGACGCCTGCGTT
>JAVEEC010000113.1 GCA_030840645.1 Frankiaceae bacterium | reverse complement strand
TCGAGGACATGGGGTGGACCGATCTCACGAACGCGCGCCGCGTCACGTCCGCGGGCGGGCGATCGGTCGAGGTCGTCGGCGTCGACGACCCGCACCTCAAGCGCGACCGGCTCGCCGTCGCCGACCCGCCGGTCGACCCGGCCCGGCCGCTGCACCTCGCGCTGGTGCACGCGCCGGAGCCGCGCGCCCTGGACCGGTTCGAACGGGCCGGGTTCGACCTGCTGCTCTGCGGCCACACGCACGGCGGCCAGCTCCGGGTCCCCGGTGTCGGCGCGCTGGTGACGAACTGCGGCATCGACCGGGCCCGCGCGCGCGGGCTGTCGCGGTACGGCAGGGCCTGGCTGCACGTCTCCGCCGGGCTCGGCACCTCGCCGTACGCGCCGGTGCGTTTCGCCTGCCGGCCGGAGGCGTCGTTGCTCACGCTCACGTCGCGCTAGACTTCCCGCTTGCTGCATCGGGATGTAGCGCAGCTTGGTTAGCGCGCCACGTTCGGGACGTGGAGGCCGGGAGTTCGAATCTCCCCATCCCGACCACTCGCAGGGCCGTCTACCAAGGCGGCCCTGCGGCGTTTCGCGGGCATATGCTCCACGACGCCGACGATCGAGGGGAACGCCATGCTGAACCTGTTCGGTCCGCACGCCGGGTGGCTCGGCCTCGTCGACGCGTTCAGCGTGCTCGCCGTCCTCGGCCTCTGGCTCGCGCTGCGAGCGGCCGACGAGCGCGGCCGCGTCCTCTGGGGTGCCATCGGCGGCGTGCTGGCGGTGTTCGCCGTCGTGGGCGTGTTCGACAGGGCGCGCGGGCTGATGACCGAGCTCGCGACGTACGGCTTCCGCATCGACGGCCACCGTCGCGCGCTCGACATCGTGCTGCTACTCGGGGGCATCGCCGCCGGGGTGTCCGCCGCCGTCTACGCCCGCCGCCGGGCCGGTGACGCCGAGGCGGACGCACGCCGCTACGACCTGCTCGCGCTGGCGCTCGCCATCGCCATCCCCGGCGTCGGCGGCGGCCTCCTGGCGCACGGCGACTTCGGCCCGCCCGGCGACGTCACGATCTGGGCGCTCGTCCTGCACTTCGTCGCTGCCGCCACGCTCGCCGGTGCGCTGCTCGTGTCGCTGCGCGACGAACGCGCCGACGACCGGACGGCGGTCGCGGCGTTCGCGCTGCTCGCGGTGGGCTTCGCGGTCGCACAGGTGTGGCCGAGGACGTTCGGCGATGACCGGTGGTCGACGCTAGCGGCCGGGTTCGCGGCCGGTCTCGCCGCGGCGGTGGTGCTGCCGCTGCTCGCGAGCGTGCTGCCGGTCGACAGGGAGATCGCGGTGCTCGCGGCGCTGGTGGCGTTCGGGCTGCTCGCCCTGTCCGCGGTCGCGGCCGGGCGGACGGCGGCCGACTACATCGGTCAGCAGCAGGGCATCGGCATCGGCGACGACGGCGGCGACGTGATCCCGCCGTTCGATTCGCCCTCGCCCTAACGCTCGGCCAGCTCCTGCGCGACCAGCTCGGCGATCTGCGCGGTGTTCAGCGCCGCGCCCTTGCGCAGGTTGTCGCCGCACACGAACAGCTCCAGCGAACACGGGTCGTCCAGTGCGCGGCGTACCCGCCCGACGTACGTCGGGTCGGTGCCCACGACGTCGGCCGGTGTCGGGAACGCCATCGCCGCCGGGTCGTCGACCAGCTCGACGCCGGGCGCGGCGTCGAGGATCGCGTGCGCCTCGGCGACGGTGACCTCGCGCGCGAACGTCGCGTGGACCGCCAGCGAGTGCGTCGTGACGACCGGCACCCGTACGCAGGTCGCTGACACCCGCAGGTCGGGGAGGGCGAGGATCTTGCGCGACTCGTTGCGGACCTTGAGCTCCTCGCTGGTCCAGCCGTCCGCCTTGAGCGACCCTGCCCACGGGACGACGTTCATGGCCAGCGCCGCCGGGAAGGGCCCGGTGTCGCCCACGACCCGCGCCACGTCACCGGCGACCGAGCCGAGCGTGCGGTCGCCGGCCACCTTCTCGAGCTGGTCGTGCAACGTGTCGATGCCGGCCTGCCCGGCGCCCGACGCGGCCTGGTATGACGCGACGACGAGCCCTTCGAGCCCGAACGCCCGGTGCAGCGCCCCCACCGCCACGATCATCGACAGCGTCGTGCAGTTCGGGTTGGCGATGATGCCCTTGGGCCGGTCGAGCGCGGCGGTGGCGTTCACCTCGGGTACGACGAGCGGCACGTCCGGGTCCATCCGGAACGCCCCGCTGTTGTCGACCGCGACGGCTCCGCGCGCGACCGCGACAGGGCACCACTCGGCGGACACCTCGTCGGGCACGTCGAACATCGCGACGTCCACGCCGTCGAACACCCCGGGCTCCAGCGCCACGACCTCGACGTCCTCGCCGCGGCAACGCAGCCGCTTGCCCGCGGAGCGCGGGGAGGCGACCAGGCGGATCTCGCCGTACACGTCGGGTCGCGTCGACAGCAGGTCGAGCATCACGGTGCCCACGGCACCGGTCGCGCCGACGACGGCCAGCGTGGGCTTGGTCACGATGGGTTCCCTACCGGGCCGCCGCCCACCGACGCGACGCTGCCCGGGTCGCCGAGCTCGAACGCGTCGTGGACCGCCCGCACCGCCGCGGGCACGTCGGTGTCGCGGCAGACGACGGAGATGCGGATCTCCGAGGTCGAGATGATCTCGACGTTGACGTTCGCCTCGGCCAGCGCGCCGAAGAACGTCGCGGACACGCCGGGGTGCGACTTCATGCCGGCGCCGACGAGCGACACCTTGCCGATGTGGTCGTCGCTGATCAGCGAGTCGAAGCCGACCGACGCCTGCACCTTGGTCAGCGCGCTCATCGCGGTGAGCAGGTCGGTCTTCGGCAGCGTGAACGAGATGTCCGTACGACCGGTCGACGCCGCGCTGATGTTCTGCACGATCATGTCGATGTTGACCTCGGCGTCGGCCAGCGCGCGGAAGATCGCTGCCGCCTCGCCTGGCTTGTCCGGCACGCCGACGACGGTGACCTTCGCCTCGCTCCGGTCGTGCGCGACGCCCGAGATGATCGCCTGCTCCATCTGCCCACCTTCGACGACCCACGTGCCGGTGTTCTGCGAGAACGACGACCGGACGTGGATGGGGATGTGCTGCCTGCGGCCGTACTCGACGCAGCGCAGCATGAGGACGCCCGCGCCGGACGCCGCCATCTCGAGCATGTCCTCGTACGGGATGCGGTCGAGGCGGCGGGCGTTCGGGACGATGCGCGGGTCGGCGGTGTAGACACCGTCGACGTCGGTGTAGATCTCGCAGACGTCGGCGCGCAACGCCGCCGCCAGCGCTACGGCGGTCGTGTCGGAGCCGCCCCTGCCCAGCGTCGTGATGTCCTTCGAGTCGACGCTGACGCCCTGGAACCCCGCGACGATGACGATGTGCCCCTCGTCGAGGGCGGTACGGATCCGCCCCGGTGTGACGTCGATGATCCGCGCCTTGCCGTGCGTCGAGGTCGTGATGATCCCGGCCTGCGAACCGGTGAACGACTTGGCCTGGAGCCCGAGGTTGGCGATCGCCATGGCGAGCAGCGCCATCGAGATGCGTTCGCCGCTGGTCAGCAGCATGTCCATCTCGCGGCCGGGCGGCAGCGGCGAGACCTGCTGCGCCAGGCCGATCAGGTCGTCGGTGGTGTCGCCCATGGCGCTCACGACGACGACGACGTCGTCGCCCGCGCGGCGCGCCATGACGATGCGCTCCGCGACACGCTTGATGCGTTCGGCGTCGCCGACGGAGCTGCCGCCGTACTTCTGCACGATGAGCGCCACCCCGCCGAGTCTAGGCGGCCGGTCATGGCACGATGCCTTCGTGCGTCCATCCCGCGTCCTCGTCGTCCTCGCCCTCGTGCTCGCGCTGCCCGCCTGCACGAAGAAGGCACCCAACGCGGACGCGGAGATGGTCAGGGCTCGCGCGCGGCTCGCGACCCTCGCCCAGGCGACGGCCGCCAACTCGTACTACGCGGCGTACACGTTCGTGCAGCAGCCGTCGAAGGCGACCGGGCTGATCCGCATCCGGCAGCTGCCGCCGCAGTACCGGATCGACGTGGTCTCCAAGACCAGCAGCGCCATCTTCTTCTCGCTCACCACCGGTACCGTCTCCTGCTCGCAGAAGGGCAAGCAGCGCAGCTGCTTCCTCGTCGCGCGGCCCGGCGAGGAGGTGCCCGCGCTGTTCGACCCCGGCGTGCAACGGCTGTTCAGGGACGCGGTCGAGGACCTCGCCGCGCACCCCGACGACTACCTCGTCGTCCGCGCCGACCCGACCCCTACGGCGACACCGTCCGCAACGCCGTCGACGGCGTCCGCGACGGTGCCGGCGGGGGAGTGCTTCGCGGTCGTCCGGGCGTCGGGCGCGCCGCCGGCGAGCGAGCGCGGCGGCTTCGAGGACGGCACGTACTGCTTCGCGGAGCAGGGCGTCGCGACGGCGATCTCGGTGGCGTCAGGGACGTTGACACTGACCACGCTCGGGGCGCCGCCGCCGAAGAGCGCGTTCGTGCCGCCCGCCAGGGTCGTGCGGCTGCCCGACCTCACGCCGACGCCGAAGCCGACGAAGAAGCCCACCCCGAAGCCGACGCCGAGCTAGACGTCGAGCAGCCGGCGGCCCTCGAACGCCCGCCCCAGCGTGACCTCGTCGGCGTACTCCAGGTCGCCGCCGACCGGCAGCCCGCTGGCGAGGCGGGTGACCCGCAGCTCCATCGGCTTCACCAGGCGGGCGAGGTAGGTGGCGGTGGCCTCGCCTTCGAGGTTCGGGTCGGTAGCGAGGATCAGCTCGGTCACGACGCCGTCGGCGAGGCGTTGCATCAGCTCGCGGATGCGCAGGTCGTCCGGGCCGACGCCCTCGATCGGCGAGATCGCGCCGCCGAGCACGTGGTAGCGGCCCTTGAACTCCCGCGTCTTCTCGATCGCGACGACGTCCTTCGGCTCCTCGACGACGCAGATGACGGTGAGGTCGCGGCGCGTGTCGCGGCAGATCCGGCACTCCTCGGCCTCGGCGACGTTGCCGCAGACGCGGCAGAACTTCACCTTGTCCTTCACCTCGGTCAGCGCGTGCACCAGCCGCTTGACGTCGGCCGGGTCCTGGGCGAGCAGGTGGAACGCGATCCGCTGCGCGCCCTTCGGCCCGACGCCGGGCAGCCGCCCGAGCTCGTCGATGAGGTCCTGGACGGGGCCTTCGTACATCGAGGCCTAGCCGAGCCCCGGCATCATGCCGCCGAGCCCGCCGGTGAGCGGCCCCATCTTCTCGGCGGTCAGCTCCTGCGCGACCCGGCTCGCGTCGCGGACCGCCGCCACGACCAGGTCGGTCAGCGTCTCGACGTCCTCGGGGTCCACGACGCTCGGGTCGATCGTCAACGACACCAGCTCGTTCGCGCCCGTGACGGTCGCCTTGACCAGGCCGCCGCCCGCGCTGCCCTCGACCTCGGT
The DNA here is from genome assembly GCA_030840645.1 of Frankiaceae bacterium. GTDB lineage: Bacteria > Actinomycetota > Actinomycetes > BP-191 > BP-191 > BP-191. Next base: position 27,083 of record JAVEEC010000113.1, on the reverse strand, counting down.
CTTGGCCAGCTCCTCCTGCGCGGTCATGAGCTGCTGCTGCATCTTCTGCGCCTGCTTCATGAGCTGCTGCATGTTCGGCTGGCCGCCGGGTCGCATGGCGTTCTCCTTCGTCGTGGTCCGACCGAGCCTACGCGCGGGGCATCAGTCCGGCTCGACCCGGCTGATCACCTGGGCGCCGAGTCCGGACCGCAGCAGGGCGAGCGCCGGGTCGTCGCCGGAGGCCGTGCGTTCCGCGACCGGCTCGTCGTCCGGCTCGTCGCCGGGCTCGAAGTCGGCCGGCGCGGCCGCCGGGGCCTCCTCCCGCGGAGGCGCAGCCGGGCCGCCGTCGCCGAACTCCACGCGGACCAGCCAGTCCACGCCGAGCACCTCGGCGAGCGCGTCGTGCAGGACCTCGGGGTTGACGCCCTTCTCGAACTGGCGGGCCAGCGGCGACGTCTTGAACGTCACCGTCAGGTCGCGGCCCGCGAGCGCGGTCACCTGGGCGTTGTCGAGCAGCGCTCGGGTGGTCCTGCGGCGCCGCCCTACGGCGTCGAGTACGTCGGTCCAGGCGCGGCGTACGGCGGCCGCGTCCAGGTCGCCGCCGGACGGCGCGGCCGCCACCTCGGCAACGGGCGTCGGCTCGGCGACCGGCGCGGGTTCGGGCAGCGTCGGCTCCGGCGGTGCGGCCACGGGCGGCGGCGCAGGCGCGGCGGGCGCGACGGCGGGGCCGTCGGGGGAGGCGATCGAGAGGCGGCGTTCGAGCCGGTCCAGGCGGGCCAGCGTCGCGGCCTCGTCGGCCGCCGAGCCCGGCAGCAGGACCCGCGCGCAGATCAGCTCCAGCACGAGCTTCGGGCTGGTGGTGCCGCGCATCTCCGTCAGGCCGGCGTAGACCAGGTCGGCGGCGCGGGACAGCTCGGCCGGGCCGAACCGCGTGGCCTGCTGCTGGAGCCGGGGCAGCTCGTCGGGGGGTACGTCGACCAGCTCGCGTTCGGCGGCGTCGGGCGCGCGTTGCAGCACGATCAGGTCGCGCAGCCGGTCCAGCAGGTCGGACGCGAACCGGCGCGGGTCGTGCCCGGCCTCGACGACGCGGTTGACGGTGTCGAACACCGCCGCGCCGTCGCGCGCGGCGACCGCGTCGACGACCTCGTCCAGCAACGCCGCGTCGGTCACGCCGAGCAGCGCCGCCGCGATCGGGTACGTCACCCCGTCCGGCCCCGCACCCGCGATCAGTTGGTCGAGGACGGAGAGCGCGTCGCGGACGGAGCCGCCGCCCGCCCGGACGACCAACGGCACCGCCCGGGGGTCGATCGCGATGCCTTCGGCCGCGCAGATGGACGCGAGGTGCGTCGACATCGCGCGGGCGGGGACGAGGCGGAACGGGTAGTGGTGCGTCCGCGACTTGATCGTGCCGATGACGGCCTGCGGCTCGGTGGTCGCGAACACGAACTTCAGGAACTCCGGTGGTTCCTCGACGACCTTGAGCAGGGCGTTGAAGCCGGCCGAGGACACCATGTGCGCCTCGTCCACGATGTAGACCTTGTACCGCGCGGAGACGGGCGAGAAGAACGCCCGCTCGCGCAGGTCCCGCGCGTCGTCCACGCCGCCGTGCGACGCGGCGTCGATCTCGACGACGTCGAGCGACGTTCCCGCGGTGATCGCGACGCACTGGTCACAGGTGCCGCACGGCTCGGGCGTCGGCCCCTGCTCGCAGTTCAGCGAACGGGCCAGGATGCGGGCCGACGACGTCTTGCCGCAGCCGCGCGGCCCGGAGAACAGGTACGCGTGGTGCACCCGCCCGCTCGTCAGCGCCTGGCGCAGGGCGTCGGTGACGTGCTCCTGGCCGACGATCTCGGCGAACGTCCCCGGGCGGTAGCGCCGGTACAGAGCGAGTGTCAACGGATCCCCGGGGGAACGAAGCGGCTGGAGACCCCCCGCGCACCCGCCAGAGCCCGCTTACCCTTGCTGCCTTCCGGCCCTGGGGGAGTTCACGGGGTGTGCGCCGCGCGGGGGGCTGCCGTCGAGTCTATGCGGCGCTCCGCGGCCCTCGCCGGGCGGCGTCGGCTGGTGCCGGTGCCGGTGCGGCTGACCGGTCGCGCGCCCGCCCCCGTACGGCGCGCGACCGGTCAGGTCCACCAGCAGCGGCCGTTGACGACGTGGCCGTGGGCCAGCACGTTGTCCGGTCCGGCGAGGTGCTCCGCGAGGCGGCTCGTCGCACGCCCGATGTGGTCGGCGGCCGCCTGCGCCAGCCGGTCGAGGCGGCCGGGCCCGCGCCGGTGCGATTGCGTCGTCAGGTACGGGTCTCCTCGCCACATGTGACGCAGTGTCGGGGGCCGATCACGGTGCCGTCTGTCAGCAAGCCGACACTTGACCAGAGCGGCTCGCCGCGCTCGCGGCTATCCTTCCCGGCGGAGGATTCGCCTAGTTGGCCTATGGCGCACGCTTGGAAAGCGTGTTGGGGGCAACCCCTCGCGAGTTCGAATCTCGCATCCTCCGCTCAGCGGCCGAGGGCCGCCAACCGTCCTGGACGCGGGCGCCGTGACAGCGGACACTTCGGCCCTTGCGCCGTTCGCTCGCCGGCATCGAACACTAGGGGTGGGACCATGAGAATGACTCGACCGCGCACGATCCGAGCCCGATCGGCCGGCCTGCTCGCCGCCGTGGCCGCGCTGAGCATCGTGCTACCCGCCGCGCCCGCGGCCGCGACGTGGGACTGCACGCACTACCCGCAGCCATGTGACGTCTGGGACATCGGCACCGGCATCGACGTGTCCGGCGAGGCGAAGGGCACGACGTGCAGCGGGTGGTTCGGCCCCGCCGGCCAGGAAGGCACGCAGTACTGGTACTCCGGCTCGATCACCAGCGGCACGTACCTGCACCCCGACGTCGAGACCAAGAAGATGAGCCTCACCTGTGCGGTCCGTACCGCAGACAATGCCCACTCCGGTGCCCTGCGGGGCTCGGTCACCGCGAGCAGTGTCGCTCCCCTGAACAACATCGTGAGCGCGGTGGGCCTGCCGATCGACTACTGGACGACGAACGACCCGCAAGCCGAACCGCTCGAGAAGCTGTATCTCTGCACGACGGTGGCGTGGACCGACAAGTTCGGCATCGGCCATTCGCAGTCGTACGACCCGTGCGCGAGGATCGTCAGGGTGGTCCCCGTCTGAGCTGAGGGGCCGACCCGCGGTTGCCGCGGGCAGGGCCGGGCATCGTGCGCGGCGAACCCCTCCGCATACGCATCCGCCTGCTCGCCGGCGCGCTGCTGCTCGCGCTGCCGGCCCTGCCCGCCGCCACCTCCGCAGCCGCCGCGCCGCGCGAGTGTTCCAGAACGGTCGGCGGCATCGACGTCGAACGCGCGACGGTCCTCGACATCCAGCGCGCGATGGTGGCCCGGCGGCTGACCAGCGCCGCGTTGATCAGGACATACCTCGCGCGGATCGAGGCGTTCGACCACGGGCCCGGCGAAATGAACGCGATCCGCGCGCTGAACCCGCACGCCCTCGCCCAGGCGGGCGCGCTGACAGCTCGTGGAAGTTGGCGATCGCCGCGTCCCACTCCTCCGGCCAAGACGTACACGGCACGTCACGCCGTGTTCAGGTAAAGGGCGTAGGGGAAGTCTTGGTGCCCCGGTCTGCTGCCCTCGTGGTAGCGGACTCGTACACCGGTCGTCATGAACCGTCCCGGCCGGTTGATCCGTAGCGAGACGATGAACCCCCAGTACGGCTGCTGCCCCGATCCTTCCCGGTTGGAGCACCCAGGAGGGTTCTGCGAAACTGCTGCTCGGCCCGTCGCGTTCTGTGCAGCCCACCCGCCCCGCTTGACGTGGTGATCTTCACAGGTACGAGCCGGCGCGGCGGATCGGGACGTTTCGCAAGTCGCCTGTCATCCGTCGGACGTTGGTATCGACGGTACGTGCTTTCAACGGGGAGGTTCCACATGACGGGGGACACGGACGCCCGCGACCAGCGGTGGCTCGCGGCCGCGTCCTGCCGGGCCGACGTCGAACGCAGCCTCGGGCAGCGGATCCGGCACCGCGCGGACGCGACCGAGGCGGTCGCGGAGGCCGTCGCACGGCTCGGCGCCGTGACGACGCCGATGGACGGCGACCACGTCGCGGCCTGGCTCTGGGTGGTCGGGCTGCGGTGCTGGGTGAACGAGTGGCGGCACCGTCAGGGCGTTGCCACGCACCTGGCCCCGGTGGCGCTCGGCGTGCTGACGGCGCCGGGCGCCGACGAGGTCGTCCTCGACCGGGAGCTGGGCGTACGCGTGGTCGCCATCGTCGACGCGATGCCGGCCCGGACGCGCGCGGTCCTCTCGGCGCTGTCCGACGGCGTTGCTCCGGACGAGGTGGGCCGCAGGTTCGGGATGCAGCGCAACGCGGTCAACGTGCTGGTGCACCGGGCCCGAGCCCATGTGCACCGCCGGCTGGCGGCAGAGGAACGGACCGCCCGGCAGGGCCGGACATGACCGGCGCCGAACCCCTCCGCATGCGCATCCGCCTGCTCGCCGGCGCGCTGCTGCTCGCGCTGCCGGCCCTGCCCGCCGTCACCTCCGCCGCCGCCGCGCCGCGCGAATGTTCCAGAACGGTCGGCGGCATCGACGTCGAGCGCGCGACGGTCCTCGACATCCAGCGCGCCATGGCGGCCCGGCGGCTGACTAGCGTCGCGCTGGTCAAGGCCTACCTCGCGCGGATCAAGGCGTTCGACCACGGGCCCGGCGAGCTGAACGCGATCCGCGCGCTGAACCCGCACGCCATCGCCCAGGCGAGCGCCCTCGACGCCGAACGCCGTCACGGCAAGGTCCGCGGGCCGCTGCACGGCATCCCGGTCCTGCTGAAGGACAACGTCGGCACGAAGGACCAGCCGACGACCGCCGGGTCGATCGCGCTGGCGGGCAGCGTGCCGAAGCACGACGCGGAGATCGTCGCGCGGCTGCGTGCTGCCGGTGCCGTGATCCTCGGCAAGACCAACCTCAGCGAGTTCGCGAACTGGGTCGACCTGTCGATGCCGAACGGCTACAGCTCGCTCGGCGGCCAGGTCGTGAACCCGTACACCGCGGGCGACCCGAGCGGCTCGTCGTCGGGGTCGGCCGTCGCGGCGACGATGGCGTTCGCGGCGGTGACGATCGGCTCGGAGACCTCCGGCAGCATCCTGTCGCCGAGCGACGTCAACAGCGACGTCGGCGTCAAGCCCACCCTCGGCCTCGCGAGCGGCGCGGGGATCATCCCGCTCGCGCCGAGCTTCGACGTGCCGGGGCCGATCACGCGCAACGTTACCGACGCGGCCGCCGTGCTCACGGCCATCGCCGGGCCGAAGGTGCCGAAGACCGGCTACCTGCCTTCGTTGAAGCCGACGGCGTTGAAGGGCGTCCGCCTCGGCGTGCCGTCCGCGGACAACCGGCCCGGCGGCGCGCGCGGCGTGGTGTTCGACCGGGCGATCGCCGACCTGAAGAAGGCGGGCGCGGTCGTCGTGGAGACCGACCTGCTCGGCGCGACGGCGAACGCGTCGCTGACCGAGCTCGGCCTGATCCCGAACGAGTTCAAGTGGAGCCTCAACGCCTACCTCGCGACCGAGGCGCGGCCCACGACCGGCGTCAAGACGCTGGGCGACATCGTTGCGTTCAACGCCAAGCACCCGGACAAGGTGAAGTACGGGCAGAAGCTGCTCCAGGTCTCCGACGCGTCGCCGGGGCTCGAGCCCCTCGCCACCGCCTCCGCCGTACCGGTACGGACGCAGGCGCAGGCCGCGATCGACTCCGCGCTGCTCGCGGACCACCTCGACGCGATCGTCGACCTCGGCGCGGGCAACGCGAACGTCGGCGCCGCCGCCGGCTACCCGACCGTCATCGTTCCCGCGGGCTACGTCGCGTCGACGCCGACCGGACTGGCGTTCACCGGAACGGCGCTGTCGGAGGCACGGCTGCTGGGGTACGGGTACGCGTACGAGCAGGTCTCGCGCCGCCGCGTCGCGCCGACCGACCTGGACGCCTCGCTGGTGCCCGCGCGCTGTTGACCGCAGGAGCCGGCCCCGGTCGTGGCGAAGTCCCCCTCGCGGGCGTCACCCCTCGGCGCCCCGGATGAGGAGCACCCCTATGCGTACGCGCCTGCTCTTCGGCGGCCTCGCCGCCGCCCTGGCTCTCGCTGTCGCCGCGCCGGCTCACGCCGCCGAGGTCAAGCCCGCCTGTGCCGACGGCTTCGAGGTCATCTGCACGGTGCTCGCGCTCACCTGCGTGATCAGCGGCGAGCAGCCCTGCCACCCGTAACGGGTCCCGTACGTCAGTAGGTGGTCGGCACCGGCGACGAGCCGTCGCGCGACCGCGGCTGCTGCCGCCCGCCGCACGTCCACGCCGCCCGCCACTCGTCGAACGCGGCGGCCGGCAGCGGCCGGGAGTAGTGGTACCCCTGGCCGACGTCGCAGCCGTGGGCGATCAGGGCGGCCATCGCGCCGACGTTCTCGACGCCCTCGGCGACGGTGACCATGCCGAGGTTGTGGCCGAGGTCGACGACGCTGTTCACGATGAGCGCGTTGCTGCGGTCCTCCGTCATCGTCATGACGAACGACTTGTCGATCTTCAGCTCGGCGATCGGCAGGTTCTTGAGCTGGCCGAGGCTGGTGTAGCCCACGCCGAAGTCGTCCACCGCGATCTTGACGCCGATCCCGTGCAGCCGGTTCAGGACCTCGCCCGCGCGGACCGGGTCGGTCATGATCGCCGACTCGGTGACCTCGACCACGAGCAGGCTGGCGGGCACGCCGTGCGCGGCCAGCAGTCCGGCGACCTGCTCGTGCAGGTGCTCGTCGAGCAGGTTGCGGGCGGAGAGGTTGACGGAGACCTGGAGCGGCTCGCCCGCGTCCATCCAGCGTCGCACCTGGGCCAGCGCGGAGTCGAGGACGTACCGCGTGAGGGGGCCGATCAGGCCGGTGTGCTCGGCGAGCGGGATGAAGCCGTCGGGGAACACGAGGCCGCGGGTCGGGTGGTTCCACCGGATCAGCGCCTCGACCGCGCGGATCCCGTTCGTGGCCAGGTCGATCTGCGGCTGGTAGTAGAGGACCAGCTCGTCGCCTTCCAGGGCGCGGCGCAGGTCGCCGAGCAGCGCGAGCCGTTCCGGTGTGTGGCCGTCGGTCGCCGGGTCGTACGCGAACACCCCGAGGCTGCGCTCCTTCGCGACGTACATCGCGATGTCCGCGCGCTGGAGCAGCGTGGCCGCGTCCTCGCCGTGCAACCCGGAGATCACCGCGCCGAAGCTCGCCTCGACCTGCAGCGTGAGGTCACCCACGACGAACGGCGCTTCGAGAGCGGACCGCAGCTTCTCCGCGACGGCGACGACGGACGCGATCCCATCGGTGGCGGGGAGCAGCACGGCGAACTCGTCGCCGCCGAGCCGCGCGATCGTGTCGGAGCCACGCAACGACTCCGCCAGCCGCGGGCCGATCTGGACGAGCAGCTCGTCGCCGACGTGGTGGCCGAGCGTGTCGTTGATCTCCTTGAAGCGGTCGAGGTCGATGAGCAGCAGGCCGGCCGCCGTCTCTTCCCGGCGGGCCGTCAGCAGCGCCTGCTCGAACCGGTCGGCGAGCAGCGCGCGGTTGGGCAGTCCCGTCAGCGTGTCGTGCAATGCGCGGTGCGTCATCTCGTGCTGCATCGCGTGGCGCTCGGTGACGTCGCGGCCGGTGAGGACGATGCCGCCTACGGCGGGGTCGGCGAACAGGTCCTGGATCGACAGCTCGTAGTTGCGCCACCCGGCCGTGTCCGAGCCGAGGCGGCCGTCGAGCCGCGCGTCGCCGTGCGAGTCCCCCGGGGTGCTCGCCGCGAGCGCGACGAGGACGAGCTGCCGGTCATCCGGGTGCAGGGCCTCGGACAGGTGGGTCAACGCGCCGAAGCGGCGTTGCGCGGACGGGCTGATGTAGCTGAGACCGCCCTCGCGGTCGGTCACCAAGACGAGGTCGGACGACTGGTCGACCAGCGCGTGGTAGCGGGCCTCGCTGCGTCGTTCTGCGCGGCGCTGCACGTCCGCCACCTTGCGGCGACGCTGGATCAGGCCGGTCATGCCGAGGGCGACGATCACTGTCAGGACGACGCCGCCGTCGCTGAGCCGCTTGGCGACGACGGCCCTGCCGTCGAGCCACGTGGACTGGCGGGTGAGCTCGTCGACCGCCGTGACGAACGCCGGGTCGACGTTCGCCTCGTCGTACTCCACGGCCTCCTCGTCGTCGCCGGCCTTCAGCAGGGCCAGCTCCGCGTCGACCGCCTGGTGGTAGCGCGCCCCCGCGGTCGCGATCGACGCGGCGCGTTGCGGCGTCAGGCCGCGGCCGACCGCCACGGGGAGCAGCGCGGCGATCCGCGCCTCGGACTGGTCGAGCAGGTCGCCCAGCTCCTCGACGTCGCTGCGGCCGCTGATGGCCCGCCACTCCAGGCCGTCCTGGAGGTACAGCTCGGTGCTGATCTGCTGAAGGGTGCGCTCGCCGTTGATGGCGCGCTCGCCGAGCGTCTTGAGGTACAACGTGGACCCGGCGGCGCCGCAGCCCACGAGCACGACGAGCGCCGTGGACGCCCAGCGGGTCGCCCGCTGGCGGTAAGCGCGCGGTGCCGTACCGAGGGTCACGTCGGTCATGACAACGTCATCGGCAGGAGTCGGGCACAACCCAATGGGTCAGCCGGGATGGTCCTACCCGGCCATGAGTGACTACGGCGCCGCTCCCCGCGAGGCCGGAATGTCCCGGCTTGCGCCGCGGCTCGAGGGGCCCGAACCGGATCCGATCGGGCCGGCCTGGCCCTACCTGGCCAGTGCCGGAAGACCCGGGTGACGGTGACCGGACCGGCTGCCGGCGCGCTGGACCGTGGGTCCCGGGCCTTCGGCACTGCAGGGTCGCGGTTCGGTCTGCGCCTCCTGGGACCGGCTCTTGACGCTCGCCGTCATGCCGCCCTCCTCACGTCACCGCCTGCCACTCTGCCCTTCGGTTCTGAACGATGTGCGCGCCATCCTGCGTCGATCACCAGGCCGTTGGCGGAGGTCTGGCGCGCGTCTGGCGCGGCGCGGGGACTCGGCCTCGGCTACAACAAGCCCACCGACGAGTGAAGGCGGGCCCCATGGCGGACAGACGGTCGAGCGTGGCGGGTGCGGCGCACGCGGCCCGGCTACGGCTGGCGCGGTTCCGGCGCGACTGGCGGCGTAGCCGCGTCGGGCGCAAGAGCAGGGGCGGCACGGTGACGATGCTGACCGCGTCGTTGCTGCTGCTTGTCGCGGTCTTCGGGCTCTGCCTGGCGTTCCTCAGCCCGAAGTCCTCGGGCGAACGGTTGACCCTCGACGAGATCGCGGTCCTCGCGCGGCAGCATCGCATCGACCGGGCGACGTTCGAGGACGAGGACGCCCAGCTGCGCGGGACCTACCTCGCGCCGGACCCGGCCGTCGCGATCGGCGCGACGCCGCCACGGCTGCTCGCCGCCCCGTTCGACCGCAAGGGCAGCTTCACGCTCGCGTACCAGAAGAGCGACGCCGTCACGGCCCAGCTCAGCCAGGCGCTGGTCGACGGCGGTGGGACGGTCGTCGTCGACAAGCAGGTCGACAAGGCGCGCGTCCGGCTCGTCACGACGTTCCTCCTGCCGCTGGTGATCCTGGCGAACCTGTTCACGTTGCTGTTCTCCGTGACGCGCGGGTCCGGCGGCGCGATCGGTGAGGTGATCAACTTCGGGTCGATGGGCAAGCGGCGCCACCGCGGCCAGGCCCGGCCGGTGACGTTCGCCGACGTGGCCGGCGCCGACGAGGCGGTCGCCGAACTGCGTGAGGTGCGCGACTACCTCGCCGACCCGTCGCGTTACGAGGAGGTCGGCGCTCAGCCACCGAAGGGCGTGCTGCTGTTCGGGCCTCCTGGATGTGGCAAGACGCTGCTGGCCAAGGCGGTCGCGGGCGAGGCCGGTGTGCCGTTCTTCTCGGTCGCGGGCGCGGAGTTCGTCGAGTCGCTCGTCGGGGTCGGCGCGGCGCGGGTACGTGACCTGTTCCAGCGGGTACGCGCGGTCGCGCCGGCGATCGTCTTCATCGACGAGCTCGACGCCGCCGGGCGCAAGCGCGGCTCCGGCTCCGGCGGGGGCGGGTCCGACGAGCGGGAGCAGACGTTGAACCAGCTCCTGGTCGAGATGGACGGCTTCGACGTGTCGTCGGGGATCGTCGTGATGGCCGCCACCAACCGCCCCGACATCATCGACCCGGCGCTGATGCGGCCGGGCCGGTTCGACAGGCACATCACGATCGACCACCCGGATGCGCACGGACGCATCCAGATCCTCGCGCTCCACGCCTTCGGCAAGCCGCTCGGTCCGGACGTCGACTTCGACGAGCTCGGCCGCCGGACGGCGGGGTTCACCGGTGCCGACCTGGCCAACGTCGTCAACGAGGCGGCCCTGCTCGCCGTCCGCGAGGCGCGGACCGAGCTGGACATGCCGCACTTCGAGGAGGCCGTTCAACGGGTCATCTCGGGTCCGCAGCGCCGCGGTCGCGTGCTGTCGTCGGAGGAGCGCAAGCGGCTGGCGTACCACGAGTCCGGACACGCCATCCTCGCCGCCGTGGGCGGCCGGCACACCGACGTGCACCGCGTCTCGATCCTGGCTCGGAGCCGCAGCCTCGCCACGACGACCACGTCGGGCGACCAGGATGCGGCGCTGCTGACGTTCTCCCAGCTGAAGAACCAGCTGGTCGTCGCGTTCGGCGGCATCGTCGCCGAGGAGCTGGTCTTCGGAGAGCCGTCGACGGGCGCCGAGGAGGACCTCGAGCGCGCGAGCGGGCTCGCGTCGGACATGGTGTCGCGCTACGGGATGACGACCCGCCTGGGCCGCCGGCGTCTGGTCGGGTCGGACGCCGACGTCTTCCTCGGGGGCGCGGCCGGCTCGCTGTCGTTGTCCGGCCACACGCAGCAGGAGATGGACGGGGAGATCGTGCGGTTCCTCGCCGACGCGGAGGAGACCGCGACCGACCTGCTCGTACGCCACCGTGACGTGCTCGACCTTCTCGCCGAACGGCTCGAGGTCGAGGAGACACTGGAAGGCGTCGACCTCGAGTCGCTCCTCTCGCTCGTGGTGCCCGAGGTCGCCGAGCTCGGCGGGGACCTCGCGCCGACGACCCGGACGACGGTGCACGCCTGATGGCCACCGCACCACGTCACCCGGAGGTCGCGCAGTTCCGGCGCCATGCCGCGGCGGTCACCGGTGAGGACGTGTTGCACCCGCGGGAGAAGGCGGCCGCGGCCGCGGCGCTGCCGCGTTGGCGGCGCGGCCAGCAGGCGAAGGAGCTCGAGGCAGCGTGGGCGGACTGCGAGCGCCGAGCCGGCGCGGAGGCGAGCGCGGCGATCGACCGCACCGACGAGGCCGCCGGCTGGCTGGAGGCGGCTCTCGAGCGCGTCTCCGGCCTGCGGCTGACCGAGCTCCTCGGCAAGGCCGACGACGAGCTTCTCCGCGTGCGCAACGCCCGGTCGAAGCTGCAGCTCGCGCGGGACGCCGCGGCGCAGGCGGACTTCGGCGAGGCCGGGGCGGCGTTCGACGCGGCGGCGAAGGCGCTGCTTCTCGCCGGCGGCCCGCTCGTACTCGCCGTCAACGCCGCGCTCGGGCAGGCCGTCCTCGGCCGCGAGGCGCGGGCCGGCCTCGACGCGAACGTCGCGACGCGCAAGGACGCGCGGCGACGCCTCGACGCGATGCGCAAGCAGGGCTGGCCGGGCGCGCTGGACGAGCTGGTCGAGCTCGTCGCCTTGGAGGCGCAGGGGTTCGAGCTCGTGGCCGACGTCCTGGCAGCGCAAGGAGGGCGCGCCGCGCGCTCCCCACGGCGGTCCTCGGCCGCCGGTGGCGAAGCGGGCGTCCGCGTGGTCAATCCCAGGGAGTGCGAGACGTTCGCCGACATCGGCGGCTTGGACGACGTGAAGGCCGCGCTGCGCGCCACCGTCGGCGCTCTGCTCGACCAGCCGGGGAAGGCCGCGAAGTACCGCGTGGTCCACAACGGCGTGCTCTTCCACGGCCCCCCGGGCACCGGCAAGACGCTGCTGAGCAGAGCGATCGCCGGAGAGTACGGCCTGCGCTACATCCGCTTCTCACCCGCGAGCATCGCGTCGGCGTACATCCACCAGGCGGCGGCCAATCTGCACAAGCTGTTCGATCTGGCCCGCGAGCAGGCGCCGTGCGTGCTGTTCCTCGACGAGATCGACACCATCGCCGGCAGCCGCGAGTCCGAGCCCTCCGCGGATCACCGCGAGGTGGTGACCCAGCTGATGAACTGCCTGGAGGAGTTCCGCGCGGTTCCCGGGCTCGTGATCGTCGCCGCTACCAACGAGATCGACCGCCTCGACCCCGGCCTGCGCGAGGGCCGCTTCGACTCGAGGATCCTCGTGCCGCTGCCCGACGCCGTCGCGCGCGCGAGCATCGTCCGCGTCCTCCTCGAACGCCGTGACGCCGCCGTCGACTGGACCGACGTCGACGTCGACGAGGTGGCGCGCAGGACCGGTGGACGCAACGCCGCTGCCCTGGAGTCGCTCGTCTCGCAGGCCGCGCAGCGCGCCCTCGCCGATGACAGCGTCATCCGGCAGGCCACGCTCATCGCCGTACTTGACGACTCCGCGGGGCGGGACCGGCTGGTCCTCGACGAGCGGATCGGCTGGGACGACGTCGTTCTCGCCGACGCGACCCGGCAGCGGCTCAGCGACATCGTCAACGTCTTCACCCGGCCCGACGACGCCCGCGCGCTCGGCGTCGCGCCGCCGGCCGGTGTCCTCCTCTACGGTCCGCCCGGCACCGGCAAGACGACGATCGCGAAGGTGCTCGCCAACGAGATCTCGGCGAGCTTCTACGAGATGTCGGCCGCCGATCTGCTGTCCAAGTGGGCCGGTGAGTCCGAGCAGAAGGTCGCCAAGCTGTTCACCAAGGCCAGGGCCAACCGGCCGACCGTCGTGTTCATCGACGAGATCGACGGCCTGCTGCGCCGCCGCGGCTCGGCCGGCGCGTCGCCGTGGGAGGAGCGCGTCGTCAGCCAGTTCCTCGGCGAGCTCGACGGGCTGCGCGGCGGCGAGGGCGTGCTGCTCGTCGGCGCGACGAATCGGCTGGACATCATCGACGACGCGATCGTGAGTCGCCGTCTCGCGCCGATCGAGGTCGGGCTGCCCGACGAGGACGGGCGCCGGCGCATTCTCGAGCTGCTGTGCCGGGACGTGCGTTTGCACAAGGATGTCGACCTCGGCGCGGTGACCCGCGACACCAAGGGTCTGTCCGGTGCCGACCTCCGGTCGATCCGCGACGCGGCGGGCATGCGCGCACTAGGCCGCGCGGCCGACCGGAGGTCCAAGGGCCGCCCGGCAATCACGATGGCCGACTTCGAGGAAGGCATCGACGTCGTCCGCGGCCGCGTCAGCCTCGCCCAGGCGTAGCACCGCACGCGAGGGTCGGTGGCGGGCGTGGTAGCGCGAGCTACCGGGCGTCGCCGAGCCTGCTGCGGTGGTAGGCCGCCTCGTCCTGGCGGCCGACCGACTCGAACCATCGCGCGGCCCGCCCGTGCAGCTCGCGCCTGCGCTCCGGCGCCAGGTGGTCGTAGACGTAGTCGCGGACACTCGCGTGGAAGAACGCGCCCTCGCCTTGGAGGCTGCGGGTCGCTGCGTGCGCGCGGACGAGCTTGTGGCTCGCGTCGCGCACCATGCCCAGGCTCTGGTCCGCGACGGCCGCGACCGCCTCGTCGGTGAAGCGGTCGCGGAAGACGCTCGCGGCGTCGAGGATCTCGCGGACGGCGGGCTCGAGCACGCTCGTCAGGGTGGACAGCAGAAAGCTCTGCACCTGCGCGCGGGTGCTCAGCTCGGCGATCTGCTCCACCACCCGCTCGGGCCGGACCTGCTTCATCCACGGCGCCGCAAGCGTGACGAGGTGCGGGACGCCGCCGGTCCACTCGTGGATCGCCCCGAGGACCTGTTCGGGTGCGCGCACCCCGAGCTTCGCGAGCAGCAGGTCGCTCTCGTCCCGGCGGAACGCAGCCACCGGGAAGTCGGCCGCTTCGAGCAGTCCCGCGTCCTTGTGCCGGCTGATGATGCAGACGCGGATGTTCGGCAGCCGCAACGCCGCCTCCTCGATGAACCCGCACACCTGGCTGTCCTCCTCGACGACCTGGAAGTCGTCGAAGACAAGTAGCCGCTCTGGCCCGTCGAGGCTGCGCAGCGCGAGGCGCGACGCGATCGGGAGGTCGAGCTGCGCGAGGGATGCACTGAGGAAGTCGAGCAGGTCCCGCTCGTCGGCCGCGGCGAGGTAGGACGCCAGCTCGAACAACAGCGCACCGAGGCGGTCGTTGACCCCCGCGCGGAAGCGGTACCAGATCGTGCGCACCGCCGCCGGCTCGCGCGCCGCGAGGTCCGCGACGAGTGCGGTCTTGCCGATGCCGGGCGGCCCGACGACGAGGGTCACGCGGCTCTCGGCGAGCTGGGCGGCGAGCCGCGAAGAGAGGTCGGGCCGCGGCAGGAAGCTGCGGATGGCGGGAACGGGTTCGGCGCGGTACACCGCGCGCCGGCGCGGCCGGTTGCCGGACTCGAGTGCGGCCTTGACCAGCCCTACCGCCCACGTCCGTTCGCGGCTGAGCTGGCGCTCGGAGATCCCGAGCCGTCGCGCGGCCTGGTGCACCTTCGCGCCTTCGACGAAGCAGAGAGTCAGCACGTCATGAGGCAGGCGCTGCTCGCGGGTGGCGTCGTCCGGCGCGCGCAGGCTGTTGATGATCTCGAGCAGCAGGTCGGCGGCGGACTGGCCGACCGTCGCGTCGGACGCCGCGTCCGGCAGCCGGCCGTGAACGCGCAACAGCTCCTTGACCTCGGGAGACGCCAGCCGCGCCGGACGCGTCAACATCCCCAGCCACTGACGGACCGTCGCGTCGGTCAGCCCGGTGACCTCCGGCACCGGCGTCGTCATGGGCCTCCTCGACCGTCCTCCCCGTCGGAGAGCCTCCCGCCTGACAGCCCGCCGCGGAAGGGCCGCAGCGTCGAGCACGACGTTCTGGCGGGTTTCCGGCGGAAGGCTGGCGCACCGCGTCGACCGCCCGCATCTAACGTTCGCTGCGAAGGAAGGGGCATGGGTGGACGAGCGCAGCGCAGCGGGCGTGTCGTGGTTGCTGTTGACCCCGGACGCGGTGCCGCAGGACTGGACCCACCGCGCGACGCCCCTCGTGGCCATCGGTCTCATGCCCGAGGAGCTCGACAGGTTCCGGCGCGGCCTTCCCGTCCTCGACGGTCTGCCGCCCCAGGACGCGGCCGTCGCGAACCTCGTGGCCCACGGCGCTTCCACGGCGGTCGTCGCGCGCCGGCTGAACATCTCCCGGCGGACCGCAGAGCGCAAGGTCGCGTCGCTGCGGCGCCACTTCGGCGCCGACTCCCATGCCGATCTCGTCGCGCGGCTCGCACGGGGGCAGCTGTGATGTCGCCACTATGGCGGGCCGCGTACGGCGTTGTCGGAGGACCAGCGCTGGCCGTCGCCGAACCTTGTGCGATGGAGGCGACGGCATGACCGGACGTGGGCGCATGCGGGCAGCGGCGTGCCTGACCCTCGGGGTGCTGTCGTGGCCGTTCCTCGCCGTCGCGACGGCGCGGGCGGCCGGGTGCGAGGTGGGGTCAGAACAGCGCGACGCCTGGCACGCCATCGGGTCCCCGAAAGGGGTCGTGGTCGCGGACACCGTGGTCGACGACGACCCGTGCCGAGCCTTCGCGGTCACGACGGCCGGGGCAGCGTTCAGGTCGGTCGACGGCGGTACCCGGTGGACCCCCCTGCTGGCAGGCACGGCCGTTTCGGCCGTCTTCACGGAGGGGCTCGGCTCGGGGCGCGTCGCGATCTCGACCAGGACCTCGCCACCCGACCTGCTAGTGAGCGCCGACGCCGGACGCACGTTCGCCCGCGCCGGCGGCCTCCCGCCGCTTGCCGGATGGACCGTCTCGACTGTCGTCGCGGATCCGTCAGCGGCTACGTCGGTGTACGCGGTGCTCAGGCGCACGCCCGAGGAGGCGACCGCGGGCGCGCCCTCGATCTACCGGAGCACCGACGGCGGCAGGAGCTTCGCGGCACTGGCCGGCTCGGTCGGGATCGCGCCGACCGCCATCGCGGTCGACCCCGCGGACGCCGACCGGATCTGGGCCAACAACGTGCCGGCGGTCCTCACTGCCGGCCAGCCTCAGCGGTACGGCCTCTTCTTGTCCGTCGACGGCGGCGAGACGTTCGGCTACCCGCCGTCGACGAAGTTCGGTGGCGCATCCGATCCTGCGCTCCTGGATCGGGTGGAGTCGCTCGACGTGAGCGTGATCCCTGGCGGTGGATCGGTCCTCTACGCCGCGACGGACCGGTCGGTGATCCGCACCACCGACGGCGGCAGCACGTTCGACCGCGTACCGGCGGATGTGGCGCAGCGGCCGCGGCCGTTCGCCGGAGTCCGGATCGAACCGCACCATCCCGCTGTCGCGATGACCGTGTCGGCAGCCGGCGACGTCACGCGGTCGACCGACTCCGGAGCCACGATGCCCACCGCCGGATCAGGACTGCCCTTCGGGTGCCATCCGACGGCGTTGCGGCGGAGCGCGGCCGCGCCGGCGCTGTTCACGCTGCGCTGCGCCGGCAACGGCCGGACCTACCGGTTCCGCGCGACGGGCGCCGACCTCGTGGGCGGCGGTGACTCCCTGACGTCGGGCGACCAGGGGAACCCGGACCCCGTCGCCGGCAACGGCACGCCGACGCGGATCCTCCGCACGACACCGATGCGACCGCTGCGCACCATCGACCTGCCCCACGCCGACGGCACGTCGTCCGGCTCGCTGGCCTTCGACGGGAAGTACCTGTACTACTCCGGCACCGACGCGCCGGCGACGGACTACGACCACCGCATCCACCGGGTCACGACGACCGGCGTCGACGCCGGGGTTCTGGCCGGCACCTACAACACGCCCGCGTTCAGCTATGACGGGCTGCGCAACCTCCTGTACGTCGAGAACCTCGACTCGATGGTGTCCGTCGACCTCTTCACCGGCCGGCAGCGCACGATGTTCCCCTACCTGCGCGACGAGCTCAGCGCTTCCGGCGGCTCCCCGTGGCACTACAACGCGCGCGGACAGGTCTATAGCTACGACCCGTCGATCGACCGCTTCCTCGTCGCGGCCGACGGGTACGAGGACATCGTCGAGGTCGACAGGACCGGCGTCGTCCGCGCCCGCTGCACCGTGCCGTACGCGCAGTTCGACCCGACGCAGGACGGCAACACCGACCAGCAGAACCACGGCCCCGCCGGCATCACGTCCTCCGGTGACGGCGGCGCCTACCTCCAGGGCGAGGATGACCGCACGGTGGTCCGGCTGGGTCGTGGCTGCCGGGTGCAGCGGGCGTTCGCGCACCGGACGTTCAGCGAAGCGAAGGGCGAGAACGACTCGCTCGCCTGCGACACGGTGACGTTCAAGGACACGGTCGCTATCTGGGTCCGAGACGCGGACACCGACTCGGTGACCGCGTACGAGGTGCCGGGTGGCTACTGCGCTCTGGCGACGCGGATCACGGTGACGAACCCGCCGCCGGTGGCGGTGAACGGCTCCGCCGCGGTGTGCGCGCGGTTGATCCTCGCCGGCCGGCGCGAGCCGATCCCCGGCGAGCTCGTGACACTGTTCGTCGACGCGCGGCCGATCGGCACCGCCCGCACCGATGCCGACGGGCGCCTCTGCGCGACCTACCGCCCTGCCCTTGCCGGCAGCGGGCGGGCCGGTACGGGCACGGGCCTCGGACGGAAGGCAACCGCGGCGGTCTACGCGGGCACGATCGCCTATCGCCCGGCGAGTGCCCGTGGTGCCCTCGAGGTCACCGGCAGGGACCTGCCCGTGCCGATCGCGTTGCCGGGTGTCGTCGCCGTTCAGCCGCTGCCGGCGAACCCGATCCCGAACCCGGGGCCGCAGCCCAACCCTCAGCTCAACCCGCAGGCCCGTCCGCAGGTGCAGCCCGAGCCGCAGCCGCAGCCGCAGCCACAGGCCCAGCCACAGGGCCAGCCACAGGCCCAGGCCCAGGCGAACCTCGGCGTCGTACCCCAGGCGCAGGAGCAGGTCCAGGTCGAGTCCGTCCAGGTCATGGACGGCCAGCACAACGCCGTAGGTCGCGTCCCGGCCCGCCGCGACGACGGATCGTTTGGCTTCGAGCTGGCCGCGGCCGCGATGCTCGGCGCCGCCACGGCCGGGTGCGCCGTGCTTCGTCCGGCGCGGGCAAGCGTCACGAGTGAGACGACCAGGGGGCGGCAGCAGTGGTCGCGATGACAGGAGAGCTGGGATGAAGCGACGCACAGCACTTGGCATCGCGACGGTGACCGCGCTCTGCTGCGCGCTGTCGCAGCAGCCGTCCGATGCAGCGGCAGGGCGCCGGCTCGACGGCAAGGTCCGTAAGGAAGTGGCGTTCCAGGACTTCCCGAGCGGGCCGCGCGCGCACGACGCCGACACTGTCGTCGAGGGCAAGGCGTTCGACCCGTACACCTGCTACAAGCCGCGTTGCTACCGGGTCACGTTCGCCTTCGTGCCGGCGCGGGGTGTCCAGGGCGACCTGGCGATCCGGGTCGACTGGACCTGGTTCTTCGGGCCGGAGCAGGCGCATGACGTGTATCTCGTGGACGCCGCGCGCCGCGTCGTCGCGTCGTGCGTCAACCCGGGCGGCGTCTCGCGGATCCTTCGAGTGCCCCGCGCCCGGCTGAAGCCCGGCATGTCCTACCTCGTCGTCGTGGACGAGCGGCGAGCGACCGTCGGGGAGTCGGTAGACGGAGCCGTTCAGTTTCCTGCGACGTCCGCGCCGGTCGCGGCCGCGCCGGCCGAGGTGGGCCACGGTGCCGACCTCTCGTGCGCCATTCCAGGACTTGGTCATCTCTGATGCGGGCGAGACCGACGACTCGAGGAGCGGCTATGCGACGGACCAGCAGTTGGCGCGCATCGATCGCTGTGGTGTCTCTCGTCGGCGTCGGGCTGATGGCGGGCATCGCTCCGGGCGCGGTCGCGGCGAGGAGCTGCGTACCCTCGCGGTCCGGGCAGTGGCAGACCGCGGCAGCGCCGGCGTTCGCGGGTTGGCCCGCGGCTCAGCCGGTCGTCCAGTCGACCGCGATCGTCGCCCAGGCGGTGGACCCCGGCAACGCGAGCCGCGTGTACGTCACCAACGGTTACGCCGTCTGGACGTCGCCGGACGGTGGCTGCTCGTGGACATCTGCGTACGAGCTGCCGGTGGCGCAGTCACCCCGCACGATCACCAGCCTCCTCGTCGCGGGCGGCGGCGCCCATCGGGTCCTGGCTCTCGCTCAGGCGCAGGCGGAGCAGCCCGGGACTCCGTTACTGCTCGCGACCACCGACAGCGGGAAGACCTGGAACGAGTCCGCGGCCGGGATCGACGTCCCCATCTGGAAGGCGTACCTCGCAGCCGGCGCGGGGCGAACGACATACCTGTCGGGGTCAGCGGAGGCCGGCGTGACGACCTTCGGTGCCCATGCGAGCGTGCTGTACCGCAGCGCCGACGCCGGAGCGACGTGGGCGCGCGTCACGTCCCTCGACTCGATCCGCAGCGAGTCGCCGATGTGGGGCGACAGCGGCGGGGCCGCGGGCAGCAACGCCATGGGGACGGGGCTCGTCGTGGATCCCGCCAACGCGAGCCGCATCCTCAAGTGGCGCAACTACGGCACCGCGATGCTCTCGAAGGACGGCGGTGTCACGTGGACGACGCAGGCGATCGTCGTCGAGAACGTCGGCGCGTACATCGAGGGGGCGGCCTTCGTACCCGCGCGTGCCGGCACGCGCGCCGCGATCATCGTGGTGTACAACGGTGGCCTCGCCCGCTCCGACGACGGCGGCGGCCACTGGTACCTCGTGGCGCCCCCCGCGACCGTCGCGCTGATCGGCTCCGCCGTCCGTTCCGCGTCCGGCGTGCGTGGAACGGAGCTGGTCGTCGTCGGCTACACGGCAACGCCGGCGGGCGGGAAGTGCTCGCCCATGTGGGTCGGCGCGTACTCGGTGACTCGCGGATGGCGGGTTCTCGCCAATGCCCGAGACGCATGCGTCGCGGAACATGAGTACTCGACCTGGGCGCACCACGACCCGCTGCTCGACGTGGTCCCGGTCCCGGGCGAGGGAGCTGTGGCGTTCGTGCGCGCGAACGTCGTGAAGGGCGGTGCCGTCGCGCCCGCGTTGCGAGTGGTCCGGCTCTGATCCCGCCTGCAACGTCCAAGGCGGGCTGCGGACCGTTCGTGCCGGAGTCCCTGCGGGAGTACGTGGTCCAGTCGGTCCGCATCGCGACGATCGACTAGCTCGTGAACGACCTGGACGACGCGCGGGTGCCGCGGGGCTGTCGAAGGCGGCACTGGCGCGGGCGATCAGCGCGCAGCCGGCGTCGGTGCGGCGGCTATTCACCAGCGGCAACGCGAGTCCAACGCTCGGCACGGTGGCCGAGGTCGCCGCGGCACTCGGGATGCGCGTGACGTTGGAGCCGCTGCCGATGACGAGCGCGAGCAGGTCACGACGTCGCTGCTGGAGGGCCGGGCGAAGAACCCGAAGGCGCTCGCCAAGTTGCTGGACCGCAAACGGCGAGTGCGCGCGGCGTCCTGAGCGTCACACGACGCTGCGTGGGTTGCGGTCCAGGTACTCGTTGCGGAGCGCGCGACGCGGGCGTAGTCCGCGTCGGAGAGCGTCGTACGGAACGGCTTGTCGAGCCCGGCGATCACGACGAGTGGGGGCTTGTCATAGCCGAGCGAACGCCTCGACCACAGCACGATCGCGATCACCCTCGACATCTACAGCCACGTCACTCCGACGCTTCAGCGCGAGGCAGCCGACGTAGTCGCCGCGACCACATTCGGATCGGCGGCACAAAATGTCAGCCACTCAGCCGCAAGATCACATGAAAGGATTTGAGCAGTTTCCGAAGGACCTTCGCGTGCTTTGGCGCCACGATGGATACCTGTGAACTTTGGTCGACTACCCTTTGAGCGACGGCAACTTTGTCTGGGGGATGGTACCCATGGCCGAGGCACCACTGTTTCAATGCAGCGGTCCTGAAGGAGGCGGGTACGTCGCTGACGGTGAACGGCGTCGGCTGCTCCACCCAAAGTTGGAGCTCTTCGTTCACACACTGAACATAGATCTCATTCGCGACTAGGTCCTCGAGTTCAATGGGAGCAGAGTCCGCCGCGAGGAGCACGACAATTCGATTGCTGTCGACACCTGCATGCACCAACTTATCGCGGATCGCGAGGCCGCCTTGGTCGCCATCCACGATGAACCCAACGCGCCCTGCCTCGGCGTCGAGATCTGGTACCACGGCCGCCGCAACACTCGACAACCCTGGTGCTACCTGAAACTTGAGACGTGGCACGCCCGACGCCTGACGAAGTAGCGTGGGCAACAATATTGCGTCTGACGGGCCCTCCGCAATAATCGCGTGCCGCGTCGGAGTGAAAGAGGTCGCGGCCGCGCCCATGCTCACGAGGAGGGGCGAGAACCCGGCGCCACGATTCCAAAACCCATTCTCGAGCCGAGAGGTTGCGCTATCGACCGGCTGCACTACCCGAACGCCGTTGCCGAGGTCATAGGGGAGACATCCAAAGGAGTGCGTCGTAAAAATCACCTTCGAGGCAAACTCTTGACGCGACAACACCGCTATTAAGTCAGATTGCGCGTCATAATGCAGGTGGCCCTCGATCTCATCGATGAGCAGAATTGGCTGAGTTGCCCAACCATGCGCGTAGGCTAGGAGTGCGGCGAACCATCGCATACCATCGCTTCGCTCGGCGATGTCGGATAGTCCATTATCCTCAGGAGTCGTGGCCTGGACGTGCAGGACGTCGCCCTGCACCTCGATCTGAACGGCAATTCCTTGTTGGTTCCAGCTCTCGGCAAATATATCTCTGAGCCGTTGGTTGCAGGCGTTCCGACGCGTCGCCACATCTGCTATGGCACCGGCCGTGGCCTCGCGAGAGAGTTCCGCCAAATCCAAATCTCCGAGGGTCGCAAGATGTTCGAGCGCCCTCGGCGTGTTCCTAGCGGCAGCATCTAGGTCGTACTGAGAAAGAAGAGTGCGAGCTTCTTCATCGAACATGATCACGTCCGGCAGCCGTTTGTGCAGCGCCTCGACTGTGAGCCTGTACGGCGAAGCGGCGCCCTCAAGCGGGATCAACTCGGCCAGCGCCTTGACGGCGGACTCCCGCGCAGAAGTTGCACGCGCCAGCGATTTGAGAGTCCTTGCAGGCAACCCGGATTCGTGGCCCGCGCCTTCCGCAACCTGTTTTAGAGCCTCGACAAAGCCGCGAAACTCGCTCAGGTGAGCCTCGGAGTAGTTATTGATGTCCGCGTCTAAATATTCTATTACACTCGTTGACTCGCCCTCGTGGCCGGCGAGCACTCGGAACTCTTCGGGCACGCCCGCGACGGCCTGGACATACTTCCGCAATGCCTCTGCGGCAGTCGCGCGGGATCGACGATCGCGACGGGGCGAGTGTGGTTCGAAAGTCCACTTCCGAGTACCGTCGCTATGTTTGACTATGCGAACGCGCTCTATGCTGCCAGTATCGGGAATTGAGTCGAGAAGTTGCTTGTCCTCGGATTCGAGTTGAAACTGCCATTCCAGCCGCGGCTCAGACTTTGTCCGCCGAGGCTTGTCGCTCGCGTCGAACGGGTCGTCGTCGCGTAGGCGGCTAAGCGCACGCAGGACCGTGCTCTTGCCGGCCTCGTTCGGGCCCACGAGCGCAACCAGGTCTCCGTAGAGCTTCACCGACGTCCGCTCCACGAACCGGCGATACCCCTCGATCGTGAACGAAATTAGTCGCACCTTGCCAACTGTATCGGTCGCGCCGCCTGCCGAGAGCGCGCGGTGACGTGAGCTCGCCAACCTCATGCTGGCAATCTGCTGGCAACGAAGGGTCAGGGCACCCTACGTGGCATCCTGGACATGGCCTCTGACCTGCGGCTATGGCCAGAAGCGTTGGCGGTGGAGGTGGGATTTGAACAGGTTCAAATAGACCGTACACCACCGCACGGGAGCGCACTAGATGGCCTCTGACCTGCGGTTTTGCTGTTCCGCTCTGTCGGCTGATGATGCCCTTTGCGGCCCTCTGACGGACCGTTTGCTGGCAATCTGCTGGCAGCCGATCGAACCTCACCGGAACCTCACGAAACTTCACGGCCGCCGTGAGGTTCTCGTGAGGTTCCGGTGAAGTTGGCGGCGGACGGTCGCTGACATGAACGGCTCAGTGCGCCGGCGAGGGGCCGGCTGGGAGTACTACTACCGCGAGCTCAACCCTGGCACCGGGCGGTGGCGGCAGCGGTCCAAGGGCGGCTTCGCGTCGCGGCGCGAGGCAGAGACGGCGTTGCGCGCGGTCCTCACCACGATGGACAGCGGCAACTACGTCTCGCCGTCGTCCCTCTGCCTCGGCGACTACCTCGTGCATCGGTGGCTGCCGTCGATCAAGACGACCATCCGCGCGAGCACCCACGCGAGTTACGCGCGGATCGTGAGGCTGCACATCGTTCCGCGGCTCGGCGCGGTGAAGCTCCAGGCGCTCGACCCGATGATGCTCAACGAGTTCTATGCCGCGCTGCTGCGCGACGGCCGCGCGTCGGGCGAAGGCGGCCTCTCCGTCCGGACCGTGCGCTACGTCCACGCCGTACTGCATCGCGCGCTCCGCGACGCGATGCGCTGGCAGTTGCTGACCCGCAACGTCACGGAGGCCGCGGACCCGCCGAAGGAGGGAACGGTCGCGCGTCCGATGATCCGTACCTGGTCGGCCGAGACGTTGCGATCGTTCCTCGCGGCGTGCGAGGGCGACCGCAAGCACCCGGCTTGGCTCCTCCTGGCGAGCACCGGCATGCGCCGCGGCGAAGTGCTCGGGCTGTCGTGGGACGACGTGGACTTGGAGACGGCGCAGCTCGCCGTGCGTCGGACGTTGGTCGCCGTGGACATGGACGTCGCGTTCAGCGAGCCCAAGACGCAGCGCTCGCGCCGCGTCGTCGCGCTGGACGCCACGACCGTGGCCGCCCTGCGTTCGTGGCGACGTCGCCAGGCTGAGGACAAGGTGGCGCTCGGCCCGGCGTACAACGACCAGGGCTTCGTGTTCACGCGCGCGGACGGCCGGCCGTTCGACCCCAACGACTTCAGTCGCGAGTTCGACCGCCGCATCAAGCGCCTGGGCCTGCCGCGCATCCGTCTACACGACCTGCGGCACACCTGGGCAACGCTCGCGCTACAGGCCGGCATCCACCCGAAGGTGGTGAGCGAGCGCCTCGGTCACAGCACGATCGCGATCACGCTCGACATCTACAGCCACGTCACTCCGACGCTTCAGCGCGAAGCCGCCGAGGTCGTGGCCGCAACGATTTTCGGGAGATGACCCCGCCCCTACGTTCGCGGAATCTTCGTATCGACATCATGCACGAAGGCTGAGCAGAATTGGACGCATCTATCCAGAGCCGCTGTGTCGATGTTGAGGTGGCGATCCCGCAGAGCAATACCGACTGACATAATCTTATCGCGATCCTTTCGCGATCGCTGCCGTCGCGTCAGTCCACCGAGCCCGTGTGCAATCGCATTGCGGGCCGCAACTGCTGCCATCACGTCCGAGAATCTGGTGCACGTGCCTAACGACACGTTGTGGTAGCGGAGCATCGCGTTCTTGCGCTCCTCCCACGTAGCCGTAGCCTTGTCGAGTGCAGCTTCCGCTAGCAGCGCGACGAAATTCTCAAGACCGCGAGTTTTGACCGCGAACAGATCTGCACATGTCGAGTCTGTGAACGCCTCTACGATGGAAACGATACGCAAGTAAGCGCTCTGCGCCCGAACTTGTTCGAAGTCGTATGGCCCCAATACTGCGTTCGGCGCCGCCCGAACACGGCCGCGCGTGGTCGGCAGCGGAAGCTTGGCGAAATCTGCATACGTCAGGTGGAGAAGCTTGAGAGCTTCTTCGGTAACAGCAAACGGAACGGTACGTACCGAGGGCAACGTCATGTCCGACTGCACAATGTTGCGTGCACAATCGAACTCTTGCCGAACGCATCTAGCATCACATCCGCTTGGGCCAGAGCATCGCCCGATAGTCGGCCACGTGCATCGAGCAGAGCCCGCGCGTAAATTGTTAGGAGCGCCGACGATGCATCGTCGGCATCCGCCAATATTTCTGAGACATCGAGAAGACCGGCAGCGGCGAGCGCCCACGTGGCCGCAGCGCGCAGTACATCGACACGAGTGGAGGAGCGCACGGCTTGCACCCATCCCCTCATCTCAGCCGCGAGAGGTAACTCGCCCTCTAGCAAGCCCAGCGCTCCGGCGGTATCGACAAGCCATAGACGCTGCCAATCATTGAGAGATGCGTGTTGACTCAGCCCATGAAGGAGTGGTTCTAGCGTTCCCTCTTCCGCGACCGGCGCGACGGTGGTGATGTAGCGCATGACCGTGGGCGTAAGAGAGGGCACGAATACAACGAGTCGAAACATATCTTCGAGTCCGCGCACATCATCTGCTTGTGCTAGTCCGTTGATCGCGCGACGGATCAGTCTGATGTCGTCTTGGCGCACGTTTCGTAAGTCGATGTCTGTTTCTCCGACATCTTCGGCTTTGGCTCGCTCGATTACCGACATTGCCTCGTCAGCGTCGTCCTCTCCGAACTCGTCAGAGTAGTCGCCCAGGATGTCTTCGACTTCGTCGGGCGAAATAGTCGGACCGTCCTCCATGACTTGTTGCCCAAGCGTCGCGATGAGATATTTTACGAACCCAACCGTGAAGGTCTTATGTTCGCTAACGACGAGCCCGCAAGCTCTGGCAGCCGTATCTAGGCGCTCGATAGCAGCGAGCGCAGCGCTGTAATCCACACAGGCAATTCGAAAGTCATCGTTGAACCGCCAGACGGCTAAGCCCCCGCGTACCAGGTCTCGCTCAACGCGGTCGATGTACAACTCTGACAGGGCGTCCGAAGCGTCGAACAACTGCGGCAACCCGTAGGTCCGCCCCTGCGTCTCCTCTAGCAGATCAAGCAGCAACTCGATCAGTTCGAAGTCGCCACCGATGACCAACAACTCCTCTGCAAGGATGGCATGATCGACGAACTGGTAAAAGGACGTAATGTCCGACTTAACAATATACTCGATGGGGGATTCGAGGAAATTAAATAGACCCTGGTACGGCTGTGTGCCGGTGTTTGGCTTGAACTCGGCGGCGTATCGAATTGGCGCCCCGACGAATGTGAGGTAGGCCTCGGGGGATCGATCGAGCGGGGGCTGGCTCTTGAGCAGCGCTGCGACGAGCGCCCGATACACGGTGCGCTCGATGACGCCTAGGTACGGGACGGGGCGAATGCCGTGACCGGGCTTGCGTGCGGAGACCTCTCTCGCCGGTGCTGCCGTGTAGCCAGCCTTCAGCCGGTTGCCGATGTAATGAGAGAGCTCGTCCGCTCGGTCAGCGAGTCGGTCCCAACCCGGCTCTCGCGGGACGAGGTTACGAACCGCGGCCGCTTCTTCAGCGATGGCCGTCGCAAGCTTGAGCTTCTTTATTCCCGCTGCCGATAGTTTCCGCATCGATCACCTCCGGTACCGAGAGCATCGTGTAGCAAGAGGCGTGCCGAGGTCGAACAGCGCTCCGCATGCGGACGCGTCAGGGGTCGAGCGCCGCGGGCCGCGCAGGGTGCGGGGCCGCCCCCCACGCGTCAAGACCGCTGCGCGCCGCTACGCGGCCGGCCTTCGGCCGGGTCTTGACCCGCGGGCCCCTGCGGCCCCTCCGGTCAGGTGAAGCGGGCAGGCCGAGGCCTGCCCGCCGAGCGCGCGGCCCGCGGCGCCCAGCCGGTCTCGAAACGGCCGGCGCGAACTCTGAAATGTCGACTTAAGGGTGACCCGCAGGTTTACCGAGGTTCGAGTCACCCTACGAGTCACCCCCAAAAGATCTTGAGGCCTCCACCGCACCCCCGCTGACCTGCGGCTTTGCCTCGCGGGGGACTCGGTCGTGGGACAAGGTCGGAACCGCTTCGCGCCCCTCTTGAGTCGCGTGACATCGGTGACAGGCTTGTAGCGGGACATCCGTGACAGCACCGGCACGCTGCGGTGGTGACGGTTCGCGTGGTTCCGATGGAGACCCGGCTGGTGATGCTCGCGGCGGCTGAG
>JAVEEC010000086.1 GCA_030840645.1 Frankiaceae bacterium | reverse complement strand
GGCAGGATCATGATGTAGACGGCCGGGTGGCTGTAGAACCAGAAGAGGTTCTGCCAGAGGATCGCGTTGCCGCCGGTGCCGGGGTCGAAGAACGACGCGCCGTAGTTGCGGTCGAGGAACAGCATCGCCAGCGCGCTGGTCAGGACCGGCAGCGCGAGCAGCGTGAGGATGCTGGTCACCAGGATGTTCCAGGTGAACACCGGCATCCGGAACATCGTCATGCCGGGCGCGCGCATCTTGAAGATCGTGACCAGGAAGTTGATCGCGCCGAGGGTCGAGGAGATGCCGACCAGCGCCAGGCCGAGGATCCAGAGGTCGGTGCCGTGGCCGGTGGCGAACCGCGCGTCGGACAGCGGCGGGTAGTTGGTCCACCCCTGCGCCGCAGGGCCGCCGCCGACGAAGTAGCCGGCGAACACCGTGACGAAGCCGGCGGGCAGCAGCCAGAACGACAGCGCGTTGATCCGCGGGTACGCCATGTCCAGCGCGCCGATCTGCAGCGGCACGATGTAGTTACCCCAGCCGACCCAGATCGGGATGATGAAGAAGAACAGCATCGCCGTGGCGTGCATGGTGAAGAGCTGGTTGTAGGTGTCGGGGTCCTTGATGATCGTGCCCCCCGGCGTGGCGAGCTGGGTGCGGATGCCGAGCGCCAGGACCCCGCCCACGATGAACGAGAAGAACGAGAAGACGAGGTACATCACCCCGATCTTCTTGTGGTCGGTGGTCGTCAGGTAGTCGACGACCTTCGACCGGGGCTTCTGCGCCGGGGCCGGGTGCGCCGGCCTGGCGGCAACGCTGGTCACTGTGCCTCCTCGACCGGCCGGAGCCGGCCCGCGGTGATGCGCGAACGAACGTCCCTGCTCACTGGACGACGTACCTGCCTTCCATCTGGGGATGGACCTGGCAGAAGTAGTTGTAGTCGGCGCCGGCCTTGAGCGGCGGCACGTCGAACACGTCGGAACCGCTCTTGATGATCTTGCCCGCCTTGATCAGCTTGCCGCCCGAGGTGAGCTCGCCCTCGTAGACGGCGACGTTGTGGTCCAGGCCGCCGCCGTTGACGAACGTGAGCTTCACCGGCGTGCCCGCCTTCGCGTACGCGCACTTCTCGACGAACTCGGCGGCGTTCGGCACGGAGTGGATGGTGACCGCGTCCGATGCCTTGCCGGTCTCCTCGCACTTCGGCCGCACCGGCTTGAACTCGGCGAACCACTTGTCGAACTCGGTCCGGCCGACGGCCTTGACCTTGAACGTCATCTTCGCGTGGTCGGTGCCGCAGAGCTCGGCGCACTGGCCGCCGTAGAGGCCGGGCGAGGAGACCGTGAGGTCGAAGCCGTTGGCCTTGCCCGGGACGACGTCGCGCTTGAAGAGGAACGCGGGCACGAAGAACGAGTGGATGACGTTGTCCGACCGCTCCTCGACGTGCACCGTCTCGCCGACGGGGACGACCATCTCCGGCGGCTTCTTCGGGTCGTTGGAGCGGACGAGGACGCGCGTGCCGGCCGCGTTGGTGCCGTAGTCGAACGTCCAGGTCCACTGGTAGCCGCGGACCTCGATGACGGCCGCGTGCTTCTGGTTCGGCTTGTCGATGGCGCGGATCGTCGCGAACGACATGCCGAACAGCCCGAGGCAGATGATCGTCGGGATCGCGGTCCAGACGATCTCGAACGCGGTGTTGCCGTGCGTCTGCGGCGGCGGCGTGCCGTCGTCGTCCTTGCGCTTCCGGTAGCGGACGCAGGACAGCAGGATCATGCCGACGACGCCGACGCCGATCACGAGCGCGATCGCGAGCACGATGTTGTAGAGCGTGTAGACCTTGTGGCCCTGCTCGCTCATCGGCTGCTGGGCGCACGCGGTGAGCAGGAAGGGGGCCAGCAGCGCGGCCGCGAGCCGCGGCCTGACTCGTCGCCCGAGGGGTCGCACGGGGGGTGGTCGCCTCGCTTCCGCTACGCGCCCGCGCGGGGCTTGCGCGCGGGTGAAGGTGGAGGCGTCCCTGGGCGACGGGCGCACGGACGCCGTACGGACTGAAACCTAGCCAGCACGAGGGCGCCGTACAACTCGATCAGCGCCGACCGGAGCGCGTGTCGCCCGGCCCGTACCCTGGGGTGCGTGGTGCTCCTGCGCTGGCACGCCGATCCGGTCGTCGTGGCCGGCATCTCGGCCCTGGTCGCGGCGTACCTTCTCGGGGTCCGGCGGGTGGTCCGGGCGGGCGGCACCGTGGACCGGTCGCGGGTCCGGTGGTTCGCGGCTTGTGCGCTCGTGCTCGTCGTCGCGCTCTGCTCGCCGGTGGCCACCGTCTCCGAGGAACGCTTCAGCGTGCACATGGTCCAGCACCTGCTGCTGACGTACGGCGCCGCCCCCCTGCTGGCGTTCGCGGCGCCGGTCACGTTGTTGCTGCAGGCGGCCGGCCCTGGCCGCGGGCGGCGTCGGGTGCTGGCGGTGCTGCACAGCCACGCCGTCCGGTTCGTCTCGCACCCGGTGGTGACGTGGCTGGCGTTCGCCGGGGTGATGTACGTCACCCACTTCTCGTCGCTGTACGACGCGTCGTTGGGCAACCCGTTCCTCCACGGCGTCGAGCACCTGCTCTACCTCGGCGCGGCGGCGCTGTTCTGGTGGCCGGTGGTGCGCCGGGACCCGGTGCCCGGGTCGTTCCCGTGGCCGGCCCGGGTGGGGTACCTGTTCCTCGCGATGCCGATGCAGTCGTTCCTCGGGGTGGCGATCTTCAACAGCGACCGGGTGCTGTACGCGCACTACGCGGCGCGGGCGGGGGCGCTCGCCGACCAGCAGCTGGCCGGGGCGATCATGTGGGCCGGCGGGGACGTGCTGATGCTGACGGCGCTGGCGTGCGCGATCGCGGCCTGGATGCGTTCGGAGGCGCGGGCGACGGTCCGCCTCGACGCCCAGCTCGACGCACTGCGCGCCGGGCGTTAGGACGCTCGCACGGCGGTCAGCGCGGGCGGTACGCGTCGCGCCGGTGCTGGGTGCGCAGCACGATCACCTCGCGGGTCCCGGCGCGGATCTCGTAGATGACGCGATACTCGCCGCGGCGCGCGGAGTGCAGGCCGAGCAGCTCGCGTTCGAGAGGGTGTCCGACCCGGTAGGGGTCCGTGGCCAGGCCGTTCACGAGGAACTCGATGACGGCCGGACGCACCTTCTCGGGCAGGTCGTTGAGCGAACGGCGCGCCTCGCGGGTGAGACGGACCGCCCAGGCGTCCAGGGTCAGCGGATGCTCGCGATGTCGACGAGGTCGCCCTTGGCGGCCTGGCGCCGGGACTTGCGCAGCGACGCCACCAGCTCCGGGTCGCTGAGGATGTCGAGGGTCTCCTCCAGCCCGGCCAGCTCCCCTTCGCTGATGAGCACGGCGGCGACCCGGCCGTTCCTGGTGACGGTGACCCGGTCGTGCTCGCGTTCGACGCGGTCGACCAGCTCGGACAGGTGGGTCTTCGCCTCGGTCAGTGGCACGGCTTCCATGCTGACCAGAATAACGACTAGACGTTCCCCGGTCTACGGCCTCAGCGGACCAGCTGGTCGAGGGCCATCGCGGCGAAGAGCAGCGTGAGGTACGTGATCGACCAGTGGAACAGCCGCATCGGCTTCACCGCGACGCCGCGCTTGGCGCGCGACGCGAGGCCGTGGGCCTCCTTGAGGAACAGCGCCCCCAGCACGACGCACGACACCAGGTAGATCAGCCCCATCCGCGCCACCGGATGGAAGAGCAGCGACAGCGCCACCATGACCCAGGAGTAGAGAACGATCTGCCGCGCGGTCTCGCGCAGCCCCGCGACGACGGGCAGCATCGGCACGTCGGCGGCGGCGTAGTCGTCGCTGAACCTGATCGCCAGGGCCCAGAAGTGCGGCGGCGTCCAGTAGAAGATGACCGCGAACAGCACCAGCGCGGGGACCTCGACGCGGCCGGTCACGGCGGCCCAGCCGATGAGGACCGGCATGCAGCCGGCGGCGCCGCCGATGACGATGTTCGACGGCGTCGAACGCTTCATGCCCAGCGTGTAGACGAACACGTAGAACGCGATCGCGGCGACCGCGAGCCCGGCCGAGAGCCAGTTGACGAGGAACCCCAGCCACACCGTCGCCACCAGGCCGAGCACGATGCCGAAGCGCAGGGCCTCTGCGGGGGTTACGACGGCGTTCGGGAGGGGGCGGCGCTCGGTGCGGTGCATGCGGACGTCGATGTCGCGGTCGACGTAGCAGTTGATGGTGTTCGCGGACCCGGCGGCGAACGAGCCGCCTACCAGCGTCGCCAGTACCAGCCAGAGCGACGGCAGGCCGCGGGCCGCGACGACCATCGTCGGGACGGTCGTGACGAGCAGCAGCTCGATGATCCGCGGCTTGGTCAGCGCGAGGTAGCCGCGGGCGAGGTCGCCGAACGACCGCCGCGTCGCGACCGGCGCCTCCGCCAGCGCGGTCACGCGGACACCGGCTCGTACGCGGTGGACGTCTCGGCGTCCACCGCCCGCCGCGCCGCCCAGCGGGCGCGGAACGCCACCACCAGCAGCGCGGTGACCAGCCATGACCCGACCGCCAGGTGCGGCGCGACCGACCACGCCTTGAGGCGGAACCAGATGTTCAACGCCCCGAGCGCGACCTGCACGGCGACGAGGACGACGGCGACCGCGGCCGCGCGGCGGACCAGCGGCTCGGCGTCACGCGCGCGGGCGTAGAGGGCGACGACGAGCGCGACGACGACGTACGCCGTGAACCGGTGGGCGACGTGCAGCCACTGCTGCTCGTTCGCGAGCACCGGCGGGAGAAGGCGGCCGTTGAACGAAGGGAACGTGCCGTACGCGAGCCCGGCGGCGTACCCGGTCACCAGCGAGCCGAGCAGCATCTGGGCCAGGGTGACGCCGAGGGTGGCGTACGCCAGTCCGTGCGGCACGCCAACCGAGGGGACGTCGCGGCCGCGGCCGAGCGCGTGCAGGGTGACGTAGACGGCGAGGGCGAGGACGGTCAGGGCGCCCGCCAGGTGCAGCACGACCGATGCGGCGTCGAGCTTCCACCAGACGACGAACGCGCCGATGACCGCCTGCGACAGCACGGCGGGGACCAGCCAGTACGCGACGGTGCGGACGTTGCGCGGCTGGCGGCGGGCGGCGACCGCCAGCGCGACGATGAGGCCGATGAGCAGCGCCGCCCAGAGGCGGTGGCTGTGCTCGATCCAGGCGAGCTTGAGGGCGCCGTAGCCGAGGGTCGAGGGCGGGTTCAGCGCGCCGTGGCAGGTCGGCCAGTCGGGGCAGCCGAGGCCGGCCTCCATCGCGCGCACGAAGCCGCCGAGGCCGATCAGCACGAGGGTCGCCGCGACCGTCGCGACGGCGAGCTTGCCGAACCGGGACACGGACACCTGGGCATCGGAGGAGGGCGCGTCGAACACGCCGGGAACGGGCAGGGTGACGGTGGCGATCGTACCCGCCGGGCCGCCCGCGTTTCCCGTCGCGACCCGGCGGTAGGGTGACCGTGCCGCCAGGAACACCGCCCCGAGGAGCCCGCGCATGAAGGCCAAGGACGTCGACGAACGCGCCGTGGACGTCGCGCGCGCGCTCGCGATGGACGCCGTGCAGAAGGCCAACAGCGGCCACCCCGGCACGCCGATGGCGCTGGCGCCGCTGGCGCACACGCTGTTCCAGGAGGTGCTGCGGCACGACCCGACCGACCCGCACTGGGCCGGGCGGGACCGGTTCGTGCTCTCGGCGGGACACGCGTCGCTGCTGCTGTACGCGCAGCTCTTCCTGACCGGGTACGGCCTGTCGCTCGACGACATCAAGGCGTTCCGCCAGTGGGGGTCGCGCACGCCCGGCCACCCCGAGCACGGCCACACCGTCGGCGTCGAGACGACGACCGGGCCGCTGGGCCAGGGCTTCGCGAACGCCGTCGGCATGGCGATGGCCCTGCGCCACACCGCGGCGGCGTGGGACCCCGAGGGCACCGGCGTGTTCGACCCGACGGTGTACGTCGTCTGCTCGGACGGCGACCTCGAGGAGGGGCTGTCCGCCGAGGCCGCGAGCCTCGCGGGCCACCTCGGGCTCGGCAACCTGGTCTTCGTCTGGGACGACAACCACATCTCGATCGAGGGCGACACCGCGGTGGCGTTCACCGAGGACGTCGAGGCGCGGTTCCGCGCGTACGGCTTCGGCACGCAGCGCGTCGACGACGCGGAGGACCGCACCGCGATCCGCACCGCGCTGGAGAACGCGCGGGACGAGCGCGACCGGCCCTCCTTCATCGCGCTCCGCTCGCACATCGGCTACCCCGCGCCGCACAAGACAGACACCGGCGCGGCCCACGGCTCCCCCCTCGGCGAGGAGGAGGTCCGGCTCACCAAGGAGATCCTCGGCCTTGACCCGGACCGCACGTTCGACGTGCCCGAGGACGTGCTCGCGCACACCCGCAAGGCGGTCGAGCGCGGCAAGGCGCTGCACGCCGAGTGGGACGCGCGCTACGAGGCCTGGGCCGCAGCGCATCCGGACCGCGCGGCCGAGCGCGAGCGCGTCC
This sequence comes from Frankiaceae bacterium, assembly GCA_030840645.1. GTDB lineage: Bacteria > Actinomycetota > Actinomycetes > BP-191 > BP-191 > BP-191. The sequence goes on along the minus strand of JAVEEC010000086.1, from coordinate 10,614 downwards.
TCGCCGGCCGGCTGCCGGACGGGTGGGCGGCCAAGCTGCCGACGTTCGAGGAGGGCTCCGCGCTCGCGACTCGCGAGGCGTCGGGCCAGGTCATCAACGCGATCGCCGACGTCCTGCCCGAGCTGTGGGGCGGCTCGGCCGACCTCGCGGGCAGCAACAACACCACCATCGAGGGCGCCGAGTCGTTCCTCGCCGGGTCGCCGCAGGGCCGGGTGCTGCACTGGGGCATCCGCGAGCACGCGATGGGCTCGACGATGAACGGCATGGCGCTGGCGGGCGGCGTGCGGCCGTTCGGCGGGACGTTCCTCGTGTTCAGCGACTACATGCGCCCGGCGGTCCGGCTGGCGGCGTTGATGGGCCTGCCGGTGACGTACGTGTGGACGCACGACTCGATCGGCCTCGGCGAGGACGGGCCGACGCACCAGCCGATCGAGCACCTCGCCGCGCTGCGCGCGATGCCGGGGCTCGACATGGTCCGCCCCGCCGACGCGACCGAGACGGCGGTCTGCTGGCGGACGATCCTCGAACACGGCGACCGCCCGGCCGGGCTGGCGCTGACCCGGCAGAAGGTGCCCACCATGCCCGGCGACGCCGCGGGCGCGGCGCGGGGCGCGTACGTCGTCGCCGACCCCGAGCACGACGCGCCGGAGGTCATCCTCATCGGCACCGGCAGCGAGGTGCAGGTCGCGCTGGAGGCGCGCGAACGGCTCGAGGCGGCCGGCGTACCCACGCGGGTCGTGTCGATGCCGTGCGTCGAGTGGTTCGCGGCCCAGGACCAGGCGTACCGCGACAGCGTCCTGCTGCCGGAGGTCAAGGCGCGCGTCTCCGTCGAGGCCGCCGCGACGCTCGGCTGGGAGCGCTGGGTCGGCGAGGCGGGCGAGGCACTCGGCCTCGACCACTTCGGCGCGTCGGCGCCGTACCAGGTGCTGTACGAGCAGTTCGGTATCACGCCCGAGCGGGTCGCCGCCGCGGCGCAGCGCAGCCTCTCCACGCTCGGCACCACGCGGGGCGCACCGACCGGCAACTGAGAAGGGCTGGACCATGACTGACGTGCTCGCCGAGCTCACCGCGGCCGGCGTCGCCATCTGGCTCGACGACCTGTCGCGCGAACGGCTGCGCTCCGGCAGCCTCGCCCGCCTCGTCGCCGACAGGCACGTCGTCGGCGTCACGACCAACCCGACCATCTTCCAGAAGGCGCTGGAGAAGGGCGACGCGTACGACGAGCAGGTCGCGGACCTGGCGCTGCGCGGGGTCGACATCGGGGAGGCGTTGCGGGCGATCACGACGTACGACGTCCGCTGGGCCTGCGACGTGCTGCGGCCGGCGTACGACGCCTCGGCCGGCGTCGACGGCCGCGTGTCGATCGAGGTCGACCCGGGGCTCGCGCGCGACGAGGCGCGGACCGTTGCCGAGGCGCGCGCGCTGTGGTGGCTGGTCGACCGGCCGAACCTCTTCGTGAAGATCCCCGCGACCATGGAGAGCCTGCCGGCCATCAGCCGCGCGCTGGCCGAGGGCATCAGCGTCAACGTGACATTGATCTTCTCGCTGCAACGGTACGAGGCCGTGATGGAGGCGTTCCTCGCCGGCCTGGAGGCGCGGCTCGCGTCCGGCGCCTCGATCGAGGGGCTGGAGTCGGTCGCGTCGTTCTTCGTCTCGCGGGTCGACACCGAGGTCGACCACCGGCTCGACGTCATCGCCAAGGAGTCGTCGGACCCGGCCCGGGTCGAGGCCGCGCGGCGGCTGCGCGGCCAGGCCGCCATCGCCAACGCGCGGCTCGCGTACGAGGCGTACCAGCGGGTGTTCTCCTCGCCGCGCTGGGAGACGCTCGCGGCCCGGGGCGCCCGGCCGCAGCGGCCGCTGTGGGCCTCGACCGGCGTGAAGGACCCGGCGTACGACGACACGCGGTACGTCGTCGAGCTGGTCGCCCCCGGCACCGTCAACACGATGCCCGAGCCGACGCTGGAGGCGGTCGCCGACCACGGCACGCTGCGCGGCCCGACGGGGACGCAGGGCTACGACGAGGCGCGGGCCGTCCTCGCCGGCCTCGCGGAGCTCGGCATCGACTACGACGACGTCGTCCGGGTGCTGGAGGACGAGGGCGTCGAGAAGTTCGAGCAGAGCTGGGCGCAGCTCATCGACCAGGTGAAGACCGAGCTGGAGAAGAAGGGCGCGTCCGTCCCGTCCCCGGGCGGGGGCGCCGCCGGCTCGTCGGGCACGCCCGCGTGACCGAGGCCGGCGCCCCGGACGAGCACGTACGCGCGCCACGCGCGCCCAAGGCCGACCCCGCGCCCGTCCTCTACGTCGCGCCGCCGGAGCGCGAGCCGGCCGGTCCGGTCCGCGTCGTCACGACCGGCTCCGCCCTCCTCGGCCCGCGTGACGCGGCGCGCCGGGCGCTGGTCATGGACGGCGTGCCGGCCCGCCTGGTCGCCAAGGACCCGGCGTTGTGGGGTCCCGACGCGGAGGCCGACGCGCGGGTCCGGCTCGGCTGGCTCGACCTGCCGGTCTCCTCGCGCGACCTGCTCCCCCGCCTCGCCGCGCTCCGCGACGAGCTGCGCGCCGAGGGGCTCGACCGGGTCGTGCTCTGCGGCATGGGCGGTTCGTCGCTCGCGCCCGAGGTGATCTGCGCGACGTACGGCGTCCCGTTGGTCGTCCTCGACACGACCGACCCCGGGCAGGTGCGGGCGGCGTTCACAGACCTGGACCGCACGGTGTTCGTCGTCTCCAGCAAGAGCGGCACCACCGTCGAGACCGACTCGCACCTGCGGCTCGCCGTCGCGGCGACGTCGTGGTCGCGCGTCGTCGTCGTCACCGACCCCGGGTCGGCGCTCGCGCGGGCCGCCGAGGACAACACGGCCCGCGCGGTGTTCCTCGCCGACCCGGACGTCGGCGGCCGCTACAGCGCGCTGTCGGCGTTCGGCCTGGTGCCCTCGGCGCTGGCGGGCGTGGACGTGTCCGCGTTGCTGGACGACGCCGTCGCCGTCTACGCCGACCTCGGCGGCAACGAGGGCAACCCGGGCCTCGACCTCGGCGCCGCCCTCGGCGGCTGCGGCGCGGCCGGCCGCGACAAGGTCGTCCTCGCCGACGCGGGCTCGGGCCTGACCGGGTTCGGCGACTGGGCCGAGCAGCTCGTCGCCGAGTCCACCGGCAAGCTCGGCCGCGGCCTGCTCCCCGTCGTCGTGGAGTCGCCGGCCGCGCCGGGCACCAAGCACACGGTCACCGGCGACCTGCACGTCGTCCGCCTCGGCACCCCCGCACCGAACTCGACGGCGGTGACGGGACCGCTAGGGGCGGCGTTCCTCACCTGGGAGTACGCCGTCGCGCTGGCCGGGCGGACGCTGCGGATCGACCCGTTCGACCAGCCCGACGTCGAGTCGGCCAAGCAGCAGACCCGCGCGCTGCTCGAGGACTCGGGGCCACTCGACACGGGGATGCCGGCGTTCGTCGAGGGCCCGGTCGAGGTCCACGGCGACGTCGGCGGCGCGACGACGCTAGCGGAGGTCGTGCAGGCCGTCCTGCGCGCCGTTCCCCCGCTCGGCTACGTCGCGATCCACGCGTACCTCGACCGCTTCGCCGACGCGGCGGCGGCGGCGTTGCGCCCCGCGCTCGCGGCGCTCGTCACACGCCCTGTGACGTTCGGCTGGGGGCCGCGGTTCCTGCACTCGACCGGGCAGTACCACAAGGGCGGGCCGCCGACCGGGGTGTTCCTCCAGCTCACCGGCGCGGTCGCCGAGGACCTCGACGTGCCCGGGCGGCCGTTCACCCTGGGCCGGCTGCAGCTCGCCCAGGCGCTCGGCGACGGCCGGGTGCTCGCGCAACGCGGCCGCCCTGTCGTCCGGCTGCACCTGACGGACCGCGCGGGCGGCCTGGCCGCCGTCCGCGCCGCGATCCCGGACCCGCCGGCGTGACCGTGAACCCGCTGCGCGACCCGCGGGACCAGCGGCTGCCCAGGATCGCCGGACCCTGCGGGCTGGTCATCTTCGGCGTCACCGGCGACCTCGCCCGCAAGAAGCTGATGCCCGCCGTCTACGACCTCGCCAACCGCGGCCTCCTGCCGCCCGGCTTCGCGCTGACCGGGTTCGCGCGCCGCGACTGGGCCGACCAGGACTTCGTCCAGGTCGTTCACGACGCGGTGAAGCAGCACGCGCGGACGCCGTTCCGCGAGGACGTCTGGGAGCAGCTCGCCGAGGGGTGCCGGTTCGTCCAGGGCGACTTCGGCGACGACGACGCGTTCGACACGCTGGCCCGCGTCATCGCCGACCTGGACCGGATCCGCGGCACCGGCGGCAACCACGCGTTCTACCTGTCGGTGCCGCCGTGGGCGTTCCCCGTCGTCGTCCAGCAGCTACGGCGCTCGGGCCTGTCCGCCGCCAACGGCGACTCGTGGCGGCGGCTGATCGTGGAGAAGCCGTTCGGCCACGACCTCGCGAGCGCGCGCGAGCTGCAACGGATCATCGACGAGGTGTTCCCGAGCGGTTCGGTGTTCCGGATCGACCACTACCTCGGCAAGGAGACCGTCCAGAACATCCTCGCGCTGCGGTTCGCGAACACGCTCTACGAGCCGATCTGGAACCGCTCGTACGTCGACCACGTGCAGATCACCATGGCCGAGGACATCGGCATCGAGGGCCGGGCCGGGTACTTCGACGGCATCGGCGCCGCGCGCGACGTCCTCCAGAACCACCTGCTCCAGCTCCTCGCGCTGACCGCGATGGAGGAGCCGGTGTCGTTCGACGCGGAGTCGTTGCGGACCGAGAAGACCAAGGTGCTCGGCGCCCTCAAGCTCCCTGCCGACCTGCACGAGGGCACCGCGCGCGGCGTGTACGCGCGGGGCTGGCAGGGCGGTGTCGAGGTGCCCGGCTACCACGAGGAGGACGGCATCCCGGCGCGGTCGAAGACCGAGACGTACGCCGCGGTCCGCCTCGAGGTCGACACCCGGCGCTGGGCGGGGGTGCCGTTCTACCTGCGGACCGGCAAGCGGCTCGGGCGCCGGGTCACCGAGATCGCGGTGGTGTTCCAGCGGGCGCCGCACCTGCCGTTCTCGCGGACGTCGACCGAGGAGCTCGGGCAGAACGCCATCGTCATCCGGATCCAGCCGGACGAGGGCGTGACGACGCGGTTCGGCTCGAAGGTCCCCGGCACCGCGATGGAGGTCCGCGACGTCAACATGGACTTCGCGTACGGCGAGTCGTTCACCGAGTCGAGCCCCGAGGCGTACGAGCGGCTGATCCTCGACGTGCTGCTCGGCGACCCGCCGCTGTTCCCGCGGCACGAGGAGGTCGAGCTGTCCTGGCTGGTGGTCGACCCGATCGAGGAGGCCTGGGCCGCGCGCGGCAGGCCCGAGCCGTACCGCGCCGGGACGTGGGGACCGCCGTCCGCGGACGCGCTGCTCGCGCGCGACGGCCGTTGCTGGCGGCGGCCGTGACCCGACCCCACGACCCCGCTGCGCGGGCCCGCGGGGGCCCCCGATGATCGAGCTGCTCGGCACCACCGCCGCGGAGGTCGGCGCGCACATCGCGCGCGAGCGCCACCGGTCCGGCACCGGCGCGCTCGGCATGGTGCTGACGCTGGTCGTCGCGACCGACGAACGCGGCCACTACGACGCCGTTCGCGCCGCCAACGACGCCGCGCAGGAGCACCCGTGCCGGGTCATCGCCGTGATCCCGCGCGCCCCGAAGGAGCGGCCCCGCCTCGACGCCGAGGTCGGCGTCGGCACCCGCGGCAACCCCGGCGAGACCGTCGTGCTGCGGCTCTACGGCACCGTCCGCGACCACGCCGACTCGGTCGTCCTCCCGCTGCTGCTGCCGGACGCGCCGGTCGTCGCCTGGTGGCCGGGCGCGGCGCCCGACGTGCCGGCGGAGTCGCCGCTCGGCCTGCTCGCGCTGCGCCGGGTCACCGACGCGGCCGCCGCCGCCCGGCCGCTGGCCGAGCTGGCGACGCGGCTCACCTGCCTCGCGCCCGGCGACACCGACCTGGCGTGGACCCGGCTGACGCGGTGGCGGGCGATCCTGTCGGCGGCGCTGGACGAACCGTACGACCCGCTCGTCTCGGTGTCCGTCGCGGCCGCGCGCAACAACCCGAGCGCCGTGCTCCTCGCGGCCTGGCTCGGGTCGCGGCTCGGGCTGCCGTCGGAGGTCACCAGCTCGCGCGGCCCCGGCATCACGGCGGTGCGGCTGCGCTGCACCCGCGGCGAGATCGCCGTGACCCGCCCGGACGGCGAGCGCGCGACGCTCTCCCGCCCCGGCCGCCCGGACCGCCGGGTCGCGCTCCCCCGCCGTACGACGGCCGACCTGCTCGCCGAGGAGCTGCGGCGGCTGGACCCGGACGAGGTCTACGCGGAGACTCTGGCGGCGGCCGTTCCCGAGCCGCCGAAGGGGGCCAGGCGGTGACCGCCCGCAACGTCGTCGTCCACCGCGACGCCACGCTGCTCGCCCGCGCCGTCGCGGCCCGGTTGGTGACCCGGCTGGTCGACGTGCAGTCTGGGCGCGGCTGGGCCGGCGTCGGCCTGACCGGCGGCGGCATCGGCATCGCCGTGCTGCGCTCGCTGGCCGAGTCCCCCGCCCGCGACGCCGTCGACTGGCGCGCGCTGGACGTGTGGTGGGGCGACGAGCGGTTCCTCCCGGCCGGGCACCCCGACCGCAACGAGACGCAGGCCCGCGAGGCGCTGCTCGACCACGTCGCGGTGGACCCGGCGCGGGTGCGGCCGATGCCGGGCCCGGACGGCCCGGACGGTCCCGACCCGGAGGCGGCCGCCGACCGTTACGCCTCCTGGCTGGCGGACGCGACGACGCCGGAGGACCACGGCCCGGTGCCGTCGTTCGACGTGCTGCTGCTCGGCGTCGGCCCGGACGGGCACACCGCGTCGCTGTTCCCCGGCCAGCCGGCGTTGTACGACGACCGCCCTGTCGTCGCGGTGCACGGCGCGCCGAAGCCGCCGCCCACCCGGCTGACGATGACGTTCGACACGATCAACGCCGCCCGCGAGGCGTGGGTCGTCGTCGCGGGCGCCGACAAGGCGAGCGCCGTGGCGATGGCACTTGGCGGCGCGGGCCGCGTCCAGGTGCCGGCGGCGGGGATCAACGCGCGGCAGCGCACGCTGTGGCTGCTCGACGCGGCCGCCGCCAGCAAGGTCCCCGCCGGCCTGACCCGCATCGCGTCCCCGTAGGAGGGACGGCCTACGGCTTGCCGCGGAGCTTGGCCAGGGCCTCCTGGAGGATGGCCTCGCCGTCCTCCTGGTTGCGCCGCTCGCGGACGTACGCGAGGTGGGTCTTGTACGGCTCGGTCTTGGGCGGCGCGGGGGTGTTCTCCCGGTCGCGCCCGGCGGGGTAGCCGCAGCGCGGGCAGTCCCAGAGGTCGGGGATCGGCGCGTCGTCGGCGAACGAGGGCCGCGTCTCGTGCTTGTTCGCGCACCAGAACGACACCCGCTTGCGCGGAGCCGCCTCGCCGCGCTCCGCCTCGCCCATGGGGCCGGCGCCGACCCGGCTGCCGCGGATCGCGTTGCCACCTGCCACTGTGCCCGACTCCCTCGCTGCTCCGGAACTCGACCCGCCCCCGAGCAGGCACGCCGAACGGCGCGCCGGTGCGGGGATGGACCCGAGTGTACGCACCCGCGAGCGGCCCGGCGAGCAACGCCGGATTCGCCTCGCGCCGCGGGCTACCGCTTGAGCAGCAGCCCGAGCCCGATGACCGACGCGATCCAGAGGATCGCGGCGCCGATCGTGAGCCGGTCGAGGTTCTTCTCGACCACGGTCGAGCCGCCCAGGGACGAGGAGACGCCGCCGCCGAACATGTTCGACAGGCCGCCGCCCTTGCCCCTGTGCAGCAGGATCAGCACGATCAGGATCAGGCTGGTGAGGATGAGCAGGATGGTGAGGGCGTTGATCACGCGGGCCTTCTAGGTCAGCCGTACGCGCGTGTCGAGCACGCCGTACAGGATGTCGATGATGAGGTTCGCGACGACGATGAAGAACGACGCCGTGACCACCGTACCCAGCAGCACCGGCAGGTCGCGCTCGCGGACCGCGTCGACGGCCATCGCGCCGACGCCGTTCAGCGAGTACAGCTTCTCGGTGATGATCGCGCCGCCGAGCAGCGTGCCGAGGTCCAGGCCGAGCAGGGTGACGACCGGCGTGAGGGCCGAACGCAGCCCGTGCCGGTAGATCACCCGCCGCTCCGACAGCCCCTTGGACCGCGCCGTCCTGATGTAGTCCTCACCGAGCACTTCGAGCATCGACCCGCGGGTCATGCGGGAGTACACGGCGGCGTTGACGAACGCCAGGGTGAACCACGGTAAGAGCAGGTGGTGTGCCCACTCCAGCGGGTTGTCCTTGAACGGTATGTAGCCGCCGGCGGGGAAGATCGGGTTGCCGTTGCCGAGGGTGATGCCGTTCTTCGTCGGTAAGAAGAAGAAGAAGTAGAGCAGCAGCAGGCCGAGGAAGAACGTCGGCATGGACAGGCCGACGAGGGCGAAGCCGGTCGTGACGCGGTCGCGGATCGACCGGGGGTGCGTCGCCGCGACCATGCCGATCGGGATGCCCATGAGCAGCCAGATCACGGCCGCGCCGAACGCGAGCGACGCCGTGACCGGGATGGCCCGGGCGAGCGAGTCGGTGACGGCCTGCTTGCTCTGGTACGACGCGCCGAACGACGGCGGCCAGTGCATCAGGCCGGTCGGGACGCCGTCGATCGTCGGGCCGCGGGTCAGGAAGTGCCAGTACCGCAACGGCATCGGGTCGTTGAAGTGGTACTTGGCGATCACGCCCTCGCGGCAGACCTGGTTGCAGCCGCGCGGCACGATGTAGCGCACCGGGTCCTGCGGGATCGCGTTGAAGAGGATGAACACGACGATCGTCAGCAGCCACAAGACGAAGATCATCTTGATGAGGCGGCGAATGATGTAGCTGCCCATGACGGCTCCTCCCCTACTTTCCGAGCGTCTGGTTGGCGCGGGGGTCGAGGGCGTCGCGCAGCCCGTCGCCCAGCAGGTTGAAGGCCAGCACGGTGATGAGCAGCGCCAGGCCGGGGAAGAGGAAGAACCACCAGGCGACGGTGTAAGAGTCCTGCGACTCCGCGAGCATCTGCCCCCACGTCGCCGCCGGCGGCTTCGGGCCGAGGCCGAGGAACGAGAGGCTGGCCTCGGCCAGGATGTTCGTCGGGATGAGCAGGGTGGCGTACACGATGATCGGCGCCACGAGGTTCGGCAGGACGTCGCCGAACATGATCCGCAGGTCGCTCGCGCCCAGTGACCGCGCGGCCTCGATGAACTCCTTCTCGCGTAACGACAGCACCTGGCCGCGCACGATCCTGGCGATGTAGACCCAGCCGAAGAACGCGATGATCTCGATGCTGATGTACACGCTGGGGCTGAAGATCGCGACGAGGGTCAGCGCGGTGAGCAGGAACGGGAAGCTGAGGACGACGTCCATCAGGCCGGAGAGCACGGTGTCGACCTTGCCGCCGTAGTAGCCGGCGAACAGCCCGATCACGACGCCGATGATCAGCGAGATGCCGGTCGACACGACCCCGATGAACAGCGAGATGCGGGCGCCGTAGATGATGCGCACGAGGATGTCGCGGCCGAGGGCGTCGAAGCCGAGCAGCGCCCGCGACGTCGGACCGGTCGGGATGCCGGACTCGGTGAGGCCGTGCACGCGGTCCTGGAAGTTCGGGCCGTGGCCGATGATGTGGGCGAGCACCGGCGCGAAGATCGCCATCAGGATCAGCAGGATGATCGTGACCCCGGCCGCCATGGAGACCCGGTCGCGGCGCAGCCTGATCCAGGCGAGCTGCAACGGGGTCCGGCCCTCGATGCGGATCGACGGGCCGCCGCCGGCCGGCTGGCCGGTGTTCGACGGCGAGTTGGCGCCTTCCGTGGCGAGCGTCGTCATGACGACTCACTCCCGATCTCGGGTGCGGTGGACTCCTGGCGGATGCCCGCGTGGGCACGGGCGATGCTCTCGCCCTCCGCCACGGGGAAGTGGCAGGCCGCGAGCTCGCCCGGCGGGTCGCCGAGCCGCGGGATGAGCAACGGCTCGTCGGAGACGCAGAGCTCCTGCGCCTTCGGGCAGCGCGGGTGGAACCGGCAGCCCGACGGCGGGTTGACCGGCGACGGCACGTCGCCGGAGAGCACGATCCGCTCGCGCTGGTCGGCGAGGTCGGGGTCGGCCACCGGGACCGCGGAGAGCAGCGCGTTGGTGTACGGGTGCCGGGGACGCTCGTAGAGCCGGCCCTTGTTGCCGAGCTCGACGACCTTGCCGAGGTACATGACCGCGACCCGGTCGGACACGTGGCGGACGACCGAGAGGTCGTGCGCGATGAAGATGTAGGTGAGGTTGAACTCGCGCTGCAGGTCGTCGAGCAGGTTGATGATCTGCGCCTGGATCGACACGTCGAGCGCGGAGACCGGCTCGTCGCAGACGATCAGCTTGGGCCGCAGCGCGAGCGCCCGCGCGACGCCGATGCGCTGGCGCTGGCCGCCGGAGAACTCCGAAGGGAACCGGTTGTAGTGCTCCGGGTTGAGGCCGACGACCTCCATCAGCTCCTGCACCCGGCGCTTGCGCTCGGCGCCCTCGGCGATGCCGTGGATGGCGAACGGGTCGCCGATGATCGAGCCGACGC
>JAVEEC010000011.1 GCA_030840645.1 Frankiaceae bacterium | reverse complement strand
TCACGCCGCGTGGCGGCACGGGGCTCAACGCCGCCGTCCGCGACGGGTTCGACCTCGGCTGGAAGCTCGGCTGGGTCCTGCGCGGGTGGGCCGACGACGCGCTGCTGGACACGTTCGAGCGCGAGCGGCGTCCGGTGGCCGAGCACAACCTCGGCCGCTCGATGCGCGAGGACGGCTCGCTGTTCAGCACCGCCGCCGGCCTCCAGGCCGACGTCGGTGGCCGCATCCCGCACGTCTGGGCGGCGGCGGGCCGGTCGACGCTCGACCTGCTCGGCGACGGCATCACGGTGTTCGCCGGGCCGGACTGGGACGGCGACGTCCCGTACGGCGGCCCGCCGGTCACGGTCGCGCGCATCGACGCGTTCAGGGCCCGCGCCCTCGGCCTCGCCGAGGACGGAGCCCTGGTCGCCCGGCCCGACGGCCGTCCGCTCGCCCTGCTGTCGAGCCGGGCGTGCGCGGTGCGCGGGAAGGAGGTCGCGAGCACCGGCTGACCCCGAGATTTGCCGCGGACGACCCTGATCTTTCGGCGATGCCGGCCCGGAGCGGGAGTTTCGGGCCGGCGCGCCCGTTCGATGCCCAGACCCTCGACGAAGCGGAGCACGGATGTCCAGCCGCAGCAAAGTTCTCGCAGCCCTCCTCCTGAGCATCGGGCTGGCCCTGAGTGCCCTCGCTCCCTCGGCGTCGGGCTCGCAGATCACCACGGCCTGCACGCTGCAGGCGCGGAGCAATCCGACGACGGTCGGCGAGTCCGCGACGTTCCGGTTCTTCGCCGCGGCCGCGCTGCCGACCGAGAACGCCCCGCCGTCGCCGTCCGGGCTGGTGACGTTCTTCGACGGGCCGCCGGTGCTCGGCAACGTCCTGGGCACCGCGTTCCTGGACCCGGCATTCGACGGCGACAACAACGAGGTGTTCTTCCACACGAGCGATCTCTCCGTCGGCGACCACACCGTCTACGCCGTGCTGCTCCCGGTGCTGGGGACCTTGTGTCCCGAGGTCGCCGCCGCGAACCACCACGTGAACCCGCCGCCGGCCGTCCCGAGCAGCACCGACGTGAGCTCCTCGGTCAACCCGTCGAAGTACAAGCAGGACGTCACCTTCAGCGCGCACGTCACTCGTCAGGGCGGCGGCGCCGTCGCCGGCTCGGTGCAGTTCAAGGCCGACGGCACCGATCTCGGCGGACCGCAGCCGGTCGACGGCAGCGGCAACGCCTCCGTGAGCACCTCCTCGCTGGCGGTCGGGAACCACTCGATCACGACGCACTTCACGAGCACGAACGCCAACACGCTCGACGGTGATGGGTCGCTGGCCGGTGGCCAGACCGTGCAGCCGGCGGACACGAAGACCGGCGTGACCTCCTCGCTGAACCCCTCGCAGTCCGGGCAGTCGGTGACGTTCACCGCGCAGGTCGACGTCGTGGCACCGGGCGGCGGAGCGCCGACGGGCACCGTCCAGTTCAGCGACAACGGCACGAACTTCGGCGGCCCGCAGAACGTCGACGGCTCGGGCAAGGCATCCGTCTCGACGGCGAGCCTGACGATCGGGGACCACACCATCACCGCGACCTACACGCCCGGGGACGGCAACTACACGGGCAGCTCCGGCTCGGTCAACCAGAAGGTGGAGAAGGCCAAGACGACGCTGACCTACGACGGCGCGACGTCCGGCGACTTCCATGACACCGCCACGCTGTCCGCGACGCTCACGCGGCAGTACGACGGGGCGCCGCTCGACGGGAAGACGATCCACTTCACGATGGCCTCCGAGAGCTGCGACGGAACCACCAACAGCTCAGGCAAGGCGTCGTGCACGATCGTCCCGCAGGAGCCCGCCGGCGACTACACGGTGACGGCGACGTTCGACGGTGACGCCGGCTTCACCCCCAGCTCCGCGAGCACCGCCTTCAAGGTCACCCGCGAGCAGACCTCGCTCCAGTACACGGGCGACTCGGTGATCCTCAACGGCAGCCCGACGCACGCCTCCGCCCAGCTTCGCGAGGACGACGGCGCCCCGGCCATCGCCGGCCGCAGCGTCACGTTCACGATCGGCAGCGGAGCGACGGCGCAGAGCTGCACGGCCCTGACCGACAGCTCTGGGCGCGCCGCGTGCGACATCGCGACCAACCAGCCGCTCGGCCCCAACACGATCCGGTCCGAGTTCGCCCAGGACGCCTACTACCTCGCCTCGAGCGACAGCGACCCGATCATCGTGTACGCGTTCCCGAGCCGCGGCGCGTTCACGGCCGGCGACGTCTCCGCGACCCCGGGGGCCAAGGTGACGTTCTTCGGAGCGTCGTGGGCCAAGGTCAACAGCCTCAGCGGCGGCGCCGCACCGGCCGCCTTCAAGGGCTTCGCGACCTCGCCGGGCAACCCGCCCCGCTGCGGCACTACGTTCGTCGGCGACCCCGGCAACAGCGGCGGCCCGCCGGCGACCGTCCCCAGCTACATGGGCACGCTCGTCACGAGCAAGGTGACCAAGACCAAGTCCACCATCGGCGGCACCGTGACCCACATCGTGGTCGTCAAGACCGGCACCTACGCACCCGCGCCCGGCAAGGGTGGCACCGGGACGGTCGTCGCGACGGTCTGCTGAGGCCCCAGTTACCGCCGCGGCAGCCGTCTCACACGGCTGATCCGCAGCCGCGCGTGGCGCGTGCCTCCCTTGCACCCAGCGCGACGCGCGGCGCGGGACGCGATGTAACGGTCGGTGACCTCGCCGGAGGCGCGATAAGCGAGCGGTCCCCGGCCGCCCAGCCTGGTGATCTCGATGGTCCTCCGGCGAACCAGGGCCTGGGGACAATCGCCGTAGTGGGATATGCGATCCGCGTTCTTGAG
>JAVEEC010000132.1 GCA_030840645.1 Frankiaceae bacterium | reverse complement strand
AGGACCTCACGGGTCAGCCGAAGCTGCCGGTCCTGGACATCGAGGACGAGGCGATCGCCGACTCCAAGCGAATCGTCGAGCACCTGGAGTGGCGCCGCGGGTGCTGAAGGTCGAGGGGCTGCGCAAGCGCTACGGGACGACAGAGGCGCTCAAGGGCGTCGACCTGACCGTCGAGCGCGGCGAGCTCGTCGGCCTGCTCGGCCCCAACGGCGCCGGCAAGTCCACGCTGGTCAAGATCGCCTGCGGGCTGGTGAACGCGACCGGCGGGACGGCGAGCATCGACGGCGCCCTCGGCTATCTCGCCGAGCTGTTCCGCTTCCCCGACTGGGCGACGGCCGACGAGGTCCTCACCCTGCACCAGGACCTCGCGAGGAGCGACGGCGGCGCCCAGGAGCGCTCGCGGCTGCTGGAGACGGTGGGCCTCGGCGGCGAGAGCGGCCGCCGGGTGGGCACGATGTCCAAGGGCATGCAGCAGCGGCTCGGTCTGGCCCAGGCGATGATCGGCCGCCCCGCGATCCTGCTGCTCGACGAGCCCACGAGCGCGCTCGACCCCGCGGGCCGGCGGCTGGTGCGCGACGTGCTCGAGGGTCTGCGCGCGGACGGCGTCGCGGTCCTGCTCAACAGCCACCTGCTCTCCGAGGTCGAGCTCGTGTGCGACCGCGTGGCGATCATCGCTCACGGGGAGCTGGTCGCCGCCGGCACTCCGGGCGAGCTCTCGACCGCGGGCGGCGTCGAGGTCGAGACCGCGGACGGCACCCGCAACTGGCCCGACGCGACCCGCGACGACGTCCCGCGCATCGTCCGCGAGCTGGTCGAGGCGGGCGAGCAGGTCTACGGCGTCCGCGTCCTGCGCTCCACGCTCGAGGACGCCTACCTGGAGGCGGTGGGCGAGTGACGGTCCTGGCCCGGTTCGCGCTGCGCGAGGCGCTGCGGCGGCGCGTCTTCACGGTCGTCGCGTGGCTCACGGTCGCCTTCCTCGTGCTCTACGCGCTGGGCGTGTGGCAGGCGTTCAAGATCTCTTCGGACTTCGACAGCGGCTTCCAGAACGTGGACGGCGACACGGTGGTCGGCGCCACGATGCTCGGCCTCGGCATCTTCGGGACGCTGTTCCTCGGCGTCGTGCTGGCGATCTTCCTCACGCTGGGCGCGATCCGCGGCGACGCTGAGCGCGGCCTGCTGCAACAGCTCCTGGTGCGGCCGCTCACCCGGCGCGACGTCCTGCTGAGCCGACTCCTGGCCGCAGGCGGGGTGAGCGCGGCCTACGTCGCCGCCGTCTACCTGGGCGCCGTCCTGATCACCGGCGCGATCGGCGGCTGGTGGCCGGGGAACGTCCTCACCCCGGCGCTCGCGCTGATGGGTGCGGTCGTCCTCGTGACCGCGCTGAGCCTGACCGGTTCGGTGCTGCTCGCGGCGACCGCGAACGGTATCGCCGTCTTCATGGCCTTCGGCGCCGGCCTCGTCGCCGGCCTGCTCGGGCAGATCGGCCACGCGTTCGGGTCGAACACGCTGGAGAGCGTCGCGGACGTCGCCTCGTTCGCCCTGCCGTTCGAGGCGCTCTACCAGGCCGCCCTGGGCGAGCTCACCTCGCGCGAGACCGGTCTCGCCGGCTTCGTGCTGCGGCTCGGCCCGCTCGGCGGCGAGCGCGACTCCGGCATCGGCCTGTGGCTGTGGGCGGTCGCCTACCTGGTGGTCATCATGGCGCTCGCGCTCCGCGCCTTCCGGCGGGCGGACCTGTAGCGAACCCGATCGTCGGGGCGACCGGGTCGCCGAAGTAGTCGTGCGTCCCGGCGCCGGCGATCGCGGCCCCGGCACCGATCGCCGGCGAGCCCGGCCGCAGCCGGAACCCCTGCGGTCCCGCGCCGCCGACGAACCGCGGGTCGCCCGTGACCGCGGCGTCGCCGGACGCCGGCAGCCCCGCGAACAGGTTGTGGGTGCAGTGCTCGCCGCACGGGAACGGCCGCGAGGACGGCTGCCGGGCGACGAGGATGTTGTCGGCGAAGAGCAGGTCGCCGCCGCCGACCAGCACCGGCAGCTCGAACTGCTCGCCCACCAGCCGCGGGCGCGCCGCCACGAAGGTGTTGTGGAACACGCGGATGCCCGACAGGTCGCCGACCCGGCCCTCCGTCGCCGGGCACGGGACCGTGTTCAGGGTCGCGCCGTCGTCCACGGACAGGTTGAAGCGCACGTCGGCCCGGTGGTGCGGGTTGTCGTCCGAGCAGAGCAGGATGAACCCGCCCTCGTTGCCGTGCCCGTAGTTGGCCTGGACCACCGTGCCGTCCTGGTCGTAGTCGACGTCGTAGCCGGTCCCGTCGCAGTCGTGCGACTCCATGCCGAAGACCTCGTTGTGCGCGATCACCGTCCGGTTCGCGTGGAACGCCCAGATACCGGCGTTGCACACCGGAGCCGGCCCGATCAGCGGCGATCCGCGCAGGTTGCCGCGCGACACGACGTTCCCGCGGACGAGAGCCCGCACGCTGCCGCGCACGACGATCCCGTCGCCGCCGACGCGGTCGACCCGGTTGCGGGCGATCCGCACGCGCGTGGAGGCGGCGGGCCACGGATGGTCGGCGTCCGGCCGCGCCGGGTCCTGCGTGCCGACGAGCGAGAT
>JAVEEC010000090.1 GCA_030840645.1 Frankiaceae bacterium | reverse complement strand
TGTTCGGCCTCGGCGAGATGGTGACGGCCACGCAGTCCTGCACCGACGAGACGCTGGAGCTGCTCGGCGTCCAGCTCGACTACGTCGTCGAGATCGTCAGCCCCGAGGACGAGGACCGCGAGCTGCTGGAGACGTTCGACCTCGAGTTCGGCGGCGAGTACGACGCCGACGTCGAGATGATCACGCGGCCGCCGGTCGTCACGGTCATGGGTCACGTCGACCACGGCAAGACGAAGCTGCTCGACGCGATCCGCCAGGCCGACGTCGTCGCCGGCGAGGCGGGCGGCATCACGCAGCACATCGGCGCGTACCAGGTGCACAACAGCCACCACGACCGGCTGATCACGTTCATCGACACGCCGGGCCACGAGGCGTTCACCGCCATGCGTGCCCGCGGCGCGAAGGTGACCGACATCGCGATCCTCGTCGTCGCCGCCGACGACGGCGTCAAGCCGCAGACCATCGAGGCGCTGAACCACGCCCAGGCGGCCGACGTCCCGATCGTCGTCGCGGTGAACAAGGTGGACAAGGAGGGCGCCAGCCCGGACAAGGTCCGCCAGCAGCTCACCGAGTACAACCTCGTCGCCGAGGAGTACGGCGGCCAGACGCTGTTCGTCGACGTCTCCGCCAAGGCGCTGACCGGCATCGAGGCGCTGCTCGACGCGGTGCTGCTGACCGCCGACGCCGCCCTCGACCTGGAGGCCCCCGCGTCGATCGACGCGCCGGGCGTCGCCATCGAGGCGCACCTCGACAAGGGCCGCGGCCCGGTCGCGACCGTGCTCGTCCAGCGCGGCACCCTCCGCGTCGGCGACTCGATCGTCGCCGGCGACGCGTTCGGCCGCGTCCGCGCCATGCTCGACGAGCACGGCGTCGCGGTGGACGAGGCGGGTCCGTCGCGCCCGGTCCAGGTGCTCGGCTTCACGTCCGTCCCCGGCGCCGGCGACAACTTCCTCGTCGTCCCCGAGGACCGCGTCGCCCGGCAGATCGCCGAACGCCGCCAGGCCCGCGAGCGCAACGCCGAGCTCGCCCAGCAGCGCGGCCGCCCCTCGCTCGAGGACCTGTTCGAGCGGATCGAGGCCGGCAAGGTCGACACGCTCAACCTCATCCTCAAGGGCGACGTGTCCGGCTCGGTCGAGGCCGTCGAGGACTCGTTGCTCAAGATCGAGGTCGGCGAGGAGGTGGGCTTGAGGATCATCCACCGCGGTGTCGGCGCCATCACCGAGAACGACGTCACCCTCGCCAAGGCGTCCGACGCCGTCATCCTCGGCTTCAACGTCCGCCCCGAGGGCAAGGCCCGCGAGCTGGCCGAGCGCGAGCGGATCGACGTCCGCTACTACTCCGTCATCTACCAGGCCATCGACGACATCGAGGCCGCCCTCAAGGGGATGCTCAAGCCGGAGTTCGAGGAGGTGCAGCTCGGTACCGCCGAGGTGCGCGAGGTCTTCAAGGTCCCGAAGATCGGCAACGTCGCCGGGTCGCTCGTTCGGTCCGGGACGATCGTTCGCAACTCCAAGGCCCGGCTCGTGCGCGACGGCGTCGTTGTCGCCGACAACCTCACGATCGACTCGTTGCGCCGCTTCAAGGACGACGTGCGCGATGTTGCCGAGGGGTACGAATGCGGCATCGGGCTCGGCAACTTCAACGACATCAAGGCGGACGATGTGATTGAGACGTTCGAGATGAGGGAGAAGCCTCGCACTTAGGCCACGCCCACGACGACGCTGGCTGCGTTCTCGGTCGCTCGCGTGCGAAGCACGCGTCGCTCCCTGCGGCCTGGCCAGCCTCGCCGTGGACGCGTCCTTCTCCTCTTGATCGTGCGTTGACGGCGCCTCACCCCCGCAGGAGGTTGCGTGTTCACCGGAACGCTCGCCATCGACCTGCTGCTGGGTGATGTGCACTCGCTCAAGGAGAAGCGGTCGGTGGTGCGGCCGATCGTGGCCGAGCTGCGGCGCAAGTACGACGTCTCCGCCGCCGAGGCCGGCCACCTCGACCTGCACCGGCGCGCGCTCGTCGGCGTCGCCGTCGTCGCGGCCGACCGGGCACACTGCGTCGAGGTCCTCGACGCGGCCGAACGTCTCGTCCTCGGCCACCCCGAGGTCGAGGTGGTCGCGGCGCACAGTTCGTACTACTCGCTGGAGGATGACCGATGACCGACGTTGCGAGGGCGCGACGGCTCGCGGACCGGATCAAGACGGTCGTCGCCGAGACGGTGGAGTTCGGGGTGAAGGACCCCCGGCTCGGTTTCGTGACGTTCACCGACGCGCGGGTGACACCGGACCTGCGCGAGGCGCGGCTGTTCTACACGGTGCTCGGCGACGACGCCGCGCGGGCCGACACGGCGACCGCGCTGGAGTCAGCGAAGGGCGTGCTGCGCGCGGAGATCGGCAAGCAGTGCCGGCTGCGGTTCACGCCGACGCTGACGTTCACGGCGGACCACGTACCGGAGACGGCCGACCACATCGAGGCGCTGGTCCGCGAGGCGCGCGAGGCGGACGCCCGGGTCGCCGCCGCGGCCGCGGGCGCGGTGCCGGCGGGCGACCCGGACCCGTACCGCCGCCCGGTCACGGACGACGAGGACGAGGCGTGATCACCCCACGACCGCGCTGCGCGCGCCCGCGGGGACCCCGATGACAGCAGCGCCGGCCGAGCCCGTCTGGGCCGAGGCGGTCGCCGCGCTGAACGCCGCCCCCGATGTCGCCCTCGCCTGCCACCTCGGCCCCGACGGCGACGCGCTCGGGTCGCTGCTCGCCCTCGCGCTCGGGCTGCGTTCGCTCGGCAAGAACGTCGTGGCGTCGTGGGGGAGCGACCCGTTCCGCGTCCCGCCGCAGTACGCGTTCCTCCCCGGCCTCGACCTGCTCTCGCCTCCCGCGGAGTTCCCGGCGAAGCCCGATCTGCTGGTGACGTTCGACACCGGCTCGGTCGACCGGCTCGGCTCGCTCGCCGGTGTCATCGACGGCGCGGGCGCGGTGATCGTCGTGGACCACCACCCGTCGAACACCGCGTACGGCACCGTCAACGTCATCGACCCGGACGCCGCCGCGAGCGTCGTCCTGGTCGATGAGCTGCTCCGCCGCCTCCAGGTCCCCCTGACCGCGGACATCGCCGCCTGCCTGTACACCGGGCTGACGACGGACACCGGGTCGTTCAAGTACCAGGCGACGACGCCCGCGGTCCACGCCTTCGCGGCGCGGCTGATCGCGACCGGCATCGACCACGCGGCGATCGCGCGGGAGGTCTGGGACACCAACCGGTTCGCGTACGTGAAGCTGCTCGGCGTGCTGCTCGACCGCGCCACCCTGGAGGCCGAACGCGGCCTGGTCTGGAGCTGGTCGACGCAGGCCGACTTCGCGACGTACGGCGTCGGCATGGAGGACATCGAGGGCGCGATCGACATGCTGCGCACGACGGTCGAGGCCGAGGTCGCGGTGATCCTCAAGGAGACGCCCGAGGGCACATACGCCGTCTCGATGCGCGCGAAGGGCACGACCGACGTCGGCGCGATCTGCGTCGCGCTCGGGGGCGGCGGGCACCGGTACGCGGCGGGGTTCACCAGCGACGCGGACCTCGCGACGACGATGGACCGGCTCCGCGCCGCCCTCGACGCGCGGTGAGCAACCCCACGACCCCGCTCGCTGCGCTCCCGGCGCCGCGGGGACCCCGGTGAGAGGTTCCGGGCTGCTCGTCGTCGACAAGCCGGCCGGGTGGACGAGCCACGACGTGGTCGGCAGGGTCCGCCGCCTCGCCGGGACGAAGCGCGTGGGCCACGCGGGGACGCTCGACCCGATGGCGACCGGCGTGCTCGTTCTCGGCATCGAGAAGGCGACCCGGCTGCTCGGGCACCTGACGTTGCACGACAAGCGCTACGACGGCACCATCCGGCTCGGCGCCACGACGACGACCGACGACGCCGAGGGCGAGGTCGTGTCGGCGGCGGACGCGTCGGGCGTCACGGAGGACGCGGTCCGCGCGGCGGCCGCGCTGCTCGTCGGCGAGCAGGACCAGGTGCCGCCCGCGGTGAGCGCGATCAGCGTCGACGGTGTCCGGTCGTACGCCCGCGTCCGTCGCGGGGAGGACGTCGTGATGGCACCGCGCCGCGTCGTCGTGCACGCGTTCGACGTGCTCGCCGTTCGCGGCGCCGACATCGACGTGTCCGTGCACTGCGGGGCGGGGACCTACGTCCGCGCGCTGGCCCGCGACCTCGGCGCCGCGCTCGGGGTCGGCGGGCACCTGACCGCGCTGCGGCGCACCGCCTCCGGCCCGTACGCGCTTCCCGCGCCGACGCTCGACGACCTCGAACGCGACGGCGTCGCCGCCCACCTGGTGCCGATCGCCGACGCCGCGCGAGCGGCGTTCCCCTCGCTGGTGGTCGACGCCGACGTGGCGCGGCAGGTCGCGAACGGCGTGCGGATCGCCGCGGGCGACGTGCCGGAGGCGCCGTTCGGCGTCTACGACGAGGCGGGCGCGCTACTCGCGCTAGCGGAGGTCCGCGCCGACGGCCGGCTCGCGTACCTAGCGGTGCTGGGGTGACAAGGGCTGCGGGGCGCAGACCGTCAGCGTGACCACGTGGGCGCCGACACCGGTGGTGAAGAAGTCGCAGAGGGCGACGAACGGCGTGTCGGCACAGGCGCTGATCGGCTGCCCGTTGTCCACCGTGACGATGACGCAGGCCGGGTCGGCGTGCGCGGGCGGCGCGAGCGAGGCCCCGGTGAGAGCGGCGCAGACCAGCAGGATGGTTCGGGCCATGTCAACTCCTCCGTCAACGGAGAACGGTACGCCCGCCGCTAGAGTCGCGGCCATGCAGCGCTGGCGCGGGCTCGACGCGGCGCCGTCCGGGTGGCGGCGTTCGGTCGTGACCATCGGCGTCTTCGACGGCGTCCACCGGGGGCACCAGGCGATCGTCGGCGAGGCCGTCGCGCGCGCCCGCGCGGCGGGGGTGCCGAGCGTCGTGCTGACGTTCGACCCGCACCCGTCCGAGGTCGTGCGGCCAGGATCGCACCCGAGCGTCCTGACCAGCCCGCGGTACAAGGCGGAGCTGGTCGAAGGCCTCGGCGCGGACGTGCTCTGCGTGCTGGAGTTCACGCAGGAGTTCAGCCGGCTCACGCCCGCGGAGTTCGCGCACCTCGCCCTCGTCGAGCACCTGCACGCCACCGCGGTCGTCGTCGGCGAGAACTTCAGGTTCGGGCACAAGGCCGCGGGCAACGTCGCCGAGCTGGCGCGGATCGGCGACCGGTTCGGCTTCGCTGCGGCCGGGGTGCCGCTCGTTCGCGACGGCGACACGACGATCTCCTCGACGTACGTGCGCGGCTGTGTCGACGCGGGTGACGTGACCGCCGCGGCGCGCGCGCTCGGGCGCGAGCACCGGGTCGAGGGCGTCGTCGTGCGTGGCGACGCGCGCGGCCGCACGCTCGGCTACCCGACCGCGAACCTGCGCACCGCGCCGCACGCCGCCGTCCCCGCCGACGGGGTGTACGCCGCCTGGCTGGTCCGCGGCGGCGAGCGGCTGCCCGCGGCCGTGTCGGTCGGGACCAACCCGACGTTCGAGGGGCGGGAACGCCGGGTGGAGGCGTACGTCCTCGACTTCGACGGCGACCTGTACGGCGCGGAGGTCGCGCTCGACTTCGTGGCGTCGCTGCGGGCTGCGGACACGATGACGTTCGACTCGGTCGACGCCCTGGTCGCCCAGATCGGGCAGGACGTGACGAACACCCGCGCACTGCTGCTGCCGTAGGACTTAGGTCCCAGGCTTCGTTCCCCCGTCCGGGACGTCAGGTTCCCGCGGATCGCGGTCGATGCAAGTCATCGATGGATTCCGCATGCGAGGAGAAGTGATGACGGCCAGGACACCGGGGGAACGGCGCATCCTCGTCGTGGACGACGACGCTTCCGTACGCGAGATGGTCAGGCTGGTGCTGGAGACCGAGGGGTACGTGGTCGACGTCGCCGAGGACGGCTTCGCCGCGCTGCGTGCCGTCGAGCGCACCGTTCCCGACTGCGTCGTGCTCGACGTGATGATGCCCGGCATGGACGGCCACGCCGTGCTCGGCCGGATCCGCGCGAGTGCCTCCCGGATGCTCCCGGTCGTCATGCTGACGGCCGCCGCGGGCGACGAGCAGGCGTGGCAGGCATGGACCGAGGGCGTCGACTACTTCCTCGCGAAGCCGTTCGACCCGATGGAGCTGATCCGCTACCTCGACTACCTGTTCCACGCGCACAAGACAACGGCCTGACCACAACGCCCGCGGGCCGTTGTGTGCGGGATCTGCCGCACTAGAGCCCGCAAATCCCGCACACAACGCGAGAGGGACGGGCGCGGCGGGGGCGCTTCGTGTCGCGACGGGCGTCTCTGTTACCCTGGTTCCCAGCCGGCAGCCCGCTGGCGCGTTGCCGACTGCCCGGGTGACCACGACCTCGGGACAACGCAGAGACGAACCGAGGGAAGCCCGTGCCGCTCGCCAGTGACGTCAAGCAGCAGATCATGACCGACTACGCCACCGTGGAGCGCGACACCGGCTCGCCGGAGGTTCAGGTGGCGATGCTCACGCGTCGCATCTCCGACCTCACCGAGCACCTCAAGCTGCACAAGCACGACCACCACAGCCGGCGTGGCCTGCTGCTGCTCGTCGGCCGCCGCCGCCGCCTGCTCCAGTACCTCGCCAAGACCGACATCGCCCGCTACCGCTCGCTCATCGAACGGCTCGGCCTGCGACGCTAAGAACCGTGTGACCGCCGCCGCCCAGCCGGGCGGCGGCACGACCGGAGCCCGGCTCCACGCCGCACACCGCGTGCCGGGGCCCGGAGACCGGTCCTCGGTGGTGGGGTCCGGGAGCGATGCTCCCGGGCGCTTCGACTGAAGACCGGCCGCCGCCCTGACACCCGCGCGCTGCGCGTACGCCGTCGCTCCACGTAGTTCCGTAGGAGGAACGCGTGGCGAATCTTCAGCCACACAGCACCACCGCCGTCATCGGCGACCGCACCCTGACGTTCTCGACCGGCCGCCTCGCCAGGCAGGCCGGCGGGTCCGTCACCGTCCAGCTCGGCGACACCGTCGTCCTGTCCGCGACGACCGCAGCCAAGGCGCCGCGCGACCAGGTCGACTTCTTCCCGCTGACGGTCGACGTCGAGGAGCGAATGTACGCCGCCGGCAAGATCCCCGGCGGCTTCTTCCGCCGCGAGGGCAAGGCGTCCGAGGACGCGACGCTCACCTGCCGGCTCACCGACCGCCCGCTGCGCCCCTGCTTCCCCAAGGGGTTCCGCAACGAGGTCCACGTCGTCATGACGGTCCTCGCCATCGACGACAAGAACCCGTACGACGTCGTCGCGATCAACGCCGCCGGCGCGAGCACGCTGCTCGCGGGCCTGCCGTTCGCGGGCCCGATCGGTGCCGCCCGCGTCAGCCACGTCGACGGCCGCTGGGTCGCGTTCCCGACGTGGGAGGAGGGCGAGCGGGCGACGTTCGACATGATCGTCGCGGGCCGCTACCTCCCCGAGGGCGACGTCGCGATCACCATGGTCGAGGCCGAGGCCACGACGTCCACCGTCCGCCTGATCGAGGGCGGCGCGGCGAAGCCGACCGAGGAGGTCGTCGCCGAGGGCCTGGAGTTCGCGAAGGGTGCCATCAAGGCGTGCTGCGAGGCCCAGACCGAGCTCGCGCGCATCGCCGCGAAGGAGACCGCCGAGTACCCGGTGTTCGCCGAGTACGGCGACGACGTCCTTGCCTCCGTCACGGCGGCCGTCGAGTCGGAGCTGGCCAGCGCGCTGACCATCGCCGGCAAGCAGGAGCGCGAGACCGAGCTGGACCGGATCAAGGACCTCGCCAAGGAGAAGCTCGCCGAGGAGTACGAGGGCCGCGAGAAGGAGATCAGCGCGGCGTTCCGCTCGCTGACCAAGACCCTGGTCCGCCGCCGGATCGTGCAGGAGAAGGTCCGCATCGACGGCCGCGGCCTGACCGACATCCGCGAGCTGCACGCCGACGTCGACGTGCTGCCCCGGGTCCACGGCTCGTCGCTGTTCGAGCGCGGCGAGACGCAGATCCTCAACGTCACCACGCTGGCGATGCTGCGGCTCGAGCAGATGATCGACTCGCTCTCGCCGGAGACCCGCAAGCGGTACATGCACCACTACAACTTCCCGC
>JAVEEC010000150.1 GCA_030840645.1 Frankiaceae bacterium | reverse complement strand
TACCCAGTCACCGTTCGAGCTTTATGGCACGAGGGCCATTATCGTCGTAACTTATGTGACGCTGATGATCGGGCACTCAACCCGATGGTCGATTATTTAGCGGAGCGGGATCCGGAACCTTACGCTTCGCCCTTTGTTTTCCGCGGATAGGAGCGCAAACAAATGGGCATTCTTTGGACGATTGTGATCGGCTTTGTCGCCGGGATCATTGCGAAATTTCTGCACCCCGGTCCCAACGAACCCTCAGGCTTCATCCTGACAACCATCCTGGGCATCGTGGGAGCGTTCCTAGCGACGTTTCTCGGCCAAGCATTAGGTTGGTACCGGCCCGACCAAGGTGCCGGTTTAATTGGCGCAATCGTTGGAGCGATTATCGTGCTCTTTATCTGGAGCACCCTGGCGCGCCGTAACTCAACCTCGATCTAATCAATCCCAGACGTAAGGGCCCCGTCTTTAAAACAGATTGTAGGAGTTTTCATGAGCCGCGGATTCCCATCGATGACAGCCCTTCTCGGACTTCTCGCAATCGCGGGCTACCAGAACCGGGACAAGCTCGCCGAAATGCTCGGCGGCAAACAGGGTGTGCCTGGAGCGGCTGAGGAACAGTCTGGCCTGGGAGGCTTGCTGGGACAGTTGACTGGCGGGGTGGGAGCAGGCGGCGTCGGCGGTTTCCTAAGCGGCGGACTTGGCGAACTTGTCGAGCGTTTCAAACAAAGTGGCCAGGGCGAGACCGTCAATTCGTGGGTAGGTACGGGCCCGAACACTCAGATTGCGCCGTCGCAGGTCGAGCAGGGCATTGGATCAGACGTGCTGGAGACATTGTCAAAACAAACGGGCTTGTCGCGCGAAGAAATTCTTGCCCGTCTATCTCGCGAGCTTCCCCAAGCTGTAGACAAGTACACCCCGGAAGGGCGGTTGCCGGCTGCAGCGTAGGCCTTGAAATCCTAAGCTACGGACGGAGGGCCCGTCGATTTCCTAAAACACGTCGTCGTTGAACGACCTTCTGGGCTCCGTAACAAAGCGCGTCCGTCGAGCAGATCGCCGCTCGTCGGTGCCAGATGTGCGCACGACCGGCTGGCTATTTTGATACGCGAGTTGACGATTCTCGACCGCCCAGGAAATCTCTCGTTTCGCAAGAGTGAGTGGTGGCCGACGCAGTCATCATCGAACCTGTCTCCACACTCAAATTCCCTGCTAACAGGGAAAAGAACAGGGAATTTTTCGATTTCGGGGCGCCTGACGCCAGCAGAGGGCCCACGAACCCAATGATATTGGGGCTTTGGAGCCGAATTCCCTAGACATCGGAACAGGGAATTTCTCGAGCAAGAACAGGGAAATTCAGAAAAAGAACAGGGAATTTTCGCTGCTTTGGGGATGTCCGCTTTTACCCCCAAAGATGGGGTAATCGGCCGGCGGCTTGTGGATAGCTGAAGAATTTGGGTGCTGCGCTTCAGGCTGATGGTGAAACGAGGTCCGTGGTGACGGCCTCAAGCATCAGAAGGAGAAGCGCAGCATGGAGCATTTTGCTGGACTGGACGTTTCGATCAAGGAGACCAGCTCTGCACCGAACCGGCGGCATATCACGGTGCGGCGACGAGATGATGCGGGCGATGCTTTACGAAGCCGCCCATATCCCGCTGTTTCGCACGACGAAATGGTCCTGGCTCAAGGCCTGGGCGATGCAGATCGCCAGGCGCCGCGGGCTGAAAAAGGCGATTGTGGACCTGGCCCGTCGGCTGGCCGTGATCATGCATGGAATGATGTCCCTCGCGGGACGATGGATGGGGTGAGATCGTATGTCCGCTTGGACCTGCCGTTCGTCTGATGGCAAGGCCGACCAAAAGATCGTTCCGCCTCGTCCTCGAATCCCATGATGGAAGGGGCCTTGGCGCCGATTCCGGAGAGAAGCACGAGCCTGCGGGCGACATCGACACTACAGCGGTGGATAGTCTGAAAGCGCTTGACCCCGACTGGCCGATTAGAGAAGCGGACATCGGGCGGTGATCAGCCCTCTTTGATCGAGGCCGCATCCAACCCCTATCAAAGCACTCGTCTGAGCCGATACGATACTCGACCAAAGCGGGGCCTAGCATGCGTCGGCGCGAGTTTATTGCAGGTGGCTTGGCGGCAGCGTGGCCGGTCGCCACTCGTGCACAGCAGTTGGAACGGATAGCGCGTATCAGCGTGCTCACCGGCGCGGACGCTCCGGAAACGGACGGCAACATGCCGGCGTTCTTACAGGCGCTCCAGCAGTTGGGTTGGACCGAAGGCCTTAACCTGCGGGTCGATATGCGAAGGGGCGACGGCGACGCCGAGCAAATTCGCAGACACGCAGTGGAGATGGCGGCTCTTGCACCGAACGTCATCCTGACAAGCGGCACCGCCTCAATGGGACCAGTGCTGCAGGCGACCCGAGTTGTGCCAATCGTGTTTGTTAACGTCGCCGATCCAGTTGGCGCTGGATTCGTCAGTAGTCTCTCGCGGCCAGGTGGCAATGCCACTGGCTTTGTTCAATTTGAATACAGTTTGAGCGGCAAGTGGATGGAGCTACTTAAACAAATGGCTCCAAGTGTGACTCGCGCAGCGGTACTTCGAGATGCTGCGATCACCTCCGGGATCGGTCAGTTCGCCGTTATTCAGGCCGTGGCGCCTTCGATCGGGATCGAGGTAAGTCCGATCAATGTGCGCGACTCCAGCGAGATGACGCGCGCCGTCGCGACCTTCACGCAAGCCGGCGATGGCGGCCTGATCGTGACGGCGAGCGCATTGTCGGCGTTTCATCGCGATCTAATAGTTTCGCTGGCGGCCCGGCACAAGCTGCCTGCAGTTTACTACCGCCGGCTTCATGTCGATCGCGGCGGTCTGATGTCCTATGGGCCCTGATATAACCGACCAATTCCGGCGAGCAGCCGACTACGTCGACCGCATCCTCAAAGGAACGAAGCCTGCCGAGCTGCCGGTGCAGGCGCCGACCAAGTACGAGCTTGTGATCAATCTCAAGACCGCCAAGACGCTCGGCCTTGCCGTGCCGCAATCCTTGCTCGCCCGTGCTGACGAGGTGATTGAATGACCGCTTCTGGCACTGAACGAACCTCCGGCGATGTCCGCTGTTTGGTCGCGATCGGGGGCAAAGCGGACTACGCACAGATAGGCCGACGCGATTGACCCAAAGCAGACATGGCGTGTGCCGACGATTGATCCAAACCAACACCCATAACGTGATCCGCGATCTGCTATGTTCTGCGCCACATGACGTGGCTTGGGGACGGGCATGAAGCGGCGGGAGTTTATCGGTCTTTTGGGCGGAGCAGCGGCAGCGTTGCCGCTCGCCGCGCGCGCGCAACAGACTATGCGCCGTGTCGCGGTGATCATGTCAACGCCCGAGACAAGTCCGCTAGGCCAGGGCTATTTGAAGGCCTTTCTGCAAGGCGTCGAAAAGCTCGGCTGGACCGACGGGCGCAACGTACGGATCAACGTCCGCTGGGCAGGCGGCAGCGCCGATCAGACGCGCGAGATCGTAGCGGAATTCGTGGCGCTCAAGCCGGACGTGATCGTTGCCAACGGCTCCGCGACAGTGGCGGCGTTGAAGCGCGCGACATCTTCGATCCCTGTTG
>JAVEEC010000032.1 GCA_030840645.1 Frankiaceae bacterium | reverse complement strand
GCGGGCCGGCACTCATCGACGACGGCGCGACGCCGCCCGGCGTGCACTCCGGCAGGTTCGTCTGCAGCGTGCACGTCGGCCTGGCGAACTACACGCACGCGGGCGCCGCCGCCGCCGTTGTCGAGGGTCCGACCACGGTCGGCGTGATCGCCGCCGCCGGCCGGGTCTCGTTCGAGGCCGGTGTTACCGACACCGTCTACATCTGCACCGAGCTTGTGGTCGACGGTACGCACCTGTATCTCGACGGCGCGAACGGATCCTTCGACACCAACCCGACCGTCAGTTGCTACTGGGACGTGCAGGTCTGCGACGACTGTGGCGTCGGCTGGGAATTGGACGGCGTTGTCTGCCCCCCGTTCGCGCTGGCGCTGCCGCCAGAGGGTGACGTCGTCCTGCCCGACCCGGTGGGCAAGGTGTGGGACTGCCCGCCGTACGACGGGTAGCCGCGATACTGGCGGCGTGCCGCTGGTGGACGTGATCGACGAGACGTTCGTCGTGGCGCCGCCGGCCGTCGTGGCCGCGGCGCTGCGCGACCCCGCGTTGTGGCGGTCGCTCTGGCCGGACCTCGACGTCGCGGTGTTCATGGACAGGGGCGACGAGGGCGTTCGGCTCACGGTGACGGGTGCCCTCGTCGGTTCGAACGAGTTCTGGGTCGAGCCCTGGGGCGACGGCGCGATCGTGCACTACTACCTGCGCGCCGACCCGACCAGGCGCGGCAGCGCCACCGAGCCGGTGACCGGCGAGCCGCGCCGCCTGGCGCGCCGCGCGGTGCGGGTCCGCACCGCCCACTGCGTCCGCCTCAAGCGCGGGCTGAACGCGCTCAAGGACGCTCTGGAGGCGGGCCGCCCGCCCGGCACGCCGTACGGCACGAAAGCGGCGGCTAAAGGTCACTAGGCCATTCGGCCGATAGACCGGGCATGGCGACGGTGTCGAGCTGCCCGTCCTGCGCTGCCACCGTGCGCGCGGGCGATCCGTGGTGCACGTTGTGCTGGACCGACCTGCGACCCAAGCCGGAGCCGGTTCCCGTAGCCGCCGCGGTCGCGTCCGGGACGCGCGCAGCCTCCGTCGACCCCCTGACCGCGCCACTCGCGACCGTCCTCGACGGGCCACGTGCGGACCCCGCCGCGCCGCAGCCGACCTGGCCGTGCGTCATGTGCCAGGCGCGCAACCACCTCGACCTGAACGCGTGCGGCACCTGCGGGGCGCCGTTCGGCGGCCACATCGCCAGGACCGCGGACCCGAAGGGGGCGAAGCGCAGGCTGCTGCTCGTGTCGTTCGCGGCAGTCGGCGTGTTCCTCCTGCTGCTCGCGGTGATCACGCTGCTCGGCACCAAGGTCCCCAAGCAGCCGGACAACGGCGTTCCCGGGACCACCCAGCAGAGCCCCGGCCAGTCGAGCAACAACGGACCCGCCGTCGGCGACGGCACGATCATCGGCTAGGGAACGACCGCCGGAGCCGCGTCGAGGGTCGGCAGCCCGGGCTCGTTGCAGGTGACGCTGTACGGCGGGATCAGCGCGACGCTGTTCGTGTACGCGGTACACGTGATCGCCTCGGCGTGACCGAGGTTGCCGGAACGCACGGCCGTGTTCACGCCCGAGATGACGCCGGTGTCGATCGAGGTGGTGCACTCGGCGCGGCCACCCGCGCGCGCCGCCAGCCCGCTCGTGTGCGTCGTGAGGATCATCAGCGGGCAGCCGAACGCCGACTGCTCGGCGAGTCCGGGCGCGCGGCACGTGACGGTCACCGCGGAGGGTGCCTGGAACGGCCCGACGACCTCGGTGCTGCAGTCCCACAGCGCCGGGTCGTACGTCCAGACCGGGACGAACCCAGTGCCGTCGTCGGAGATGGTGATGCTGCCGTACGCGGGGATGTCGGCTGCCTGCGCCGGCGGCGCGAGCAGCCCGGCGGCGACGACAACGGCCGCCGCGAGCAGTGTTCCGAGACGTCGTCCTCGATCGGTCCTCATGGTCGTCTCCCGGTGTAGGGGCCCGGCGGGCTGCCGGGCACACCTCCTGCACGGTCGGGGGCGCATTCCCTTACATCCGTCGGGGAGGAGCGGCGCGGTTCCCCGTCGAAGAGGGCGAGCGACCGAGGGGAGTCACCATGCGTCGGCATCGCGCACACGCGTTCGTCCGGCTGCTCACCGCCTGCGGCGTGTTCGCCGGGCTGGCGCCGTACGGGCCCGCCGTCGCCGCGCCGCGCGCGAGCGGCTGGGTCGTCAGCAGGACCGGTCCGGGAACGGCGCTCCTCACCGGCACGATGACCGCGAAGGCGGGCGGCGCGGGCGCGACCGTCGCGCTGTTCGGCGTCAAGGGCAGCGGCGCGAACAAGACGCACGAGAACGCGTTCACCACGACCCGCGTCGACTGGGGCACGGACGGCTGGGTGTCGGTCTACGGTCCCGGCGCCGCGACGCCGGACTGTCCTGGCGCGACGTGCGCCGACCCGACGGAGACGCCGTTCACGATGAAGTTCTCCTCGAACGGCCACCGCATCGCATCGACGGTGTACATCGCCGCCTGGGACGCCGTGACGTCGGTGACGGTCACGGCGCCCGGCTGGCGGGTCCGGCCGTGGCAGCCGTCGATGCACGTGGTCCGCGCCGCCGAGGGCGGTGGCACGGGCGTCCGGGTGGTGCACACGACAGCAGGGACGTTCGCGCTCGCCGAGGCGGCGGGCGGCCGGTACGGCAGCTACGCGATGGCCGTGCTGCCCTGCGGCATGTGGGGCCAGGGCAGCGGAGAGCTCAGCGGCGGCGCCCGGCGTTACGGCCTGGTCTGCGGCGGCTCCAGGTCGTGGCACGACAGTGCGCCAGGCGCGGCGCGCTGGCGGCTCGCGGGGAACGTCACGGGCGTTGACGGCATCGTGAACGTCCTCGTCGTCGTGGACTACCCGCGCTAGGGACGTACGCTCGCCTCATGCGCGTCCACGTCGTCAGCGACGTCCACGGGGCCACGGACGCCCTCGCGCGCGCCGGTGACGGCGCCGACGCGCTGGTCTGCCTCGGCGACCTGATCCACTTCATCGACTACGCCGACCACTCCGGGATCATGGCCGACCTGTTCGGCGTCGCGGCCGTCGAGAAGCTGGTCGAGCTGCGGACGGCGCGCCGCTTCGACGACGCGCGCGCGTGGTCGCAGCAGCTCTGGTCCGGCGCCGGCGAGGACAGGTACGCCGTGATGGAACGCGCGATCCGGGCGCAGTACGCGGCGCTGTTCGCGGCGTTCCCGACGCCGACCTACCTGACGTACGGCAACGTCGACCTCCCGCACCTCTACGCCGACTACGTGCGCGACGGCATCACCGTCCTCGACGGCGAGACGACGGAGATCGGGGGGCGGACGTTCGGCTTCGTCGGGGGCGGGTTGCGCACGCCCATGCGGACGCCGACCGAGCTGGACGACGACGTCTACGCGGCCAAGGTCGCGGCCGTCGGTGCGGTCGACGTCCTCTGCTGCCACATCCCGCCGCACTGGCCGTGGCTGGTCTACGACACCGCCGCGAGGCGGTTCGAACGCGGCTCCGAGGCGGTCCTCGACGCGATCCGCGACACCCAGCCGGACCTGGTGCTGTTCGGCCACGTGCACCAGCCGCTGGTGCCGTACGCGAGGATCGGGCGGACCGAGTGCGTCAACGTCGGCTACTTCCGCGGCAGTGGTACGCCGTACGTCCTCCAGTGGTGACCAACTAGGCTCACCAACCATGGCGGACCAGGCGAGCAGCTCGATCACGATCAACGCCACGCCGGCCGAGGTGATGGCCGTCATCGCGGACTACGCGGCGTACCCGCAGTGGGCGGGGTTCATCAAGACGGCGGAAGTCCTGTCGACGGGTCCTGACGGACGGGCGGAGACGGCGCGGTTCGTCGTCGACGCGGGCGTGATGAAGGCCGACTACACCCTGCGCTACACCTACGACGACGACCGCGAGGTGAGCTGGGAGCTCGAGTCCGGCAGCCTCAAGGAGAACTCCGGCTCGTACGTCCTGGGCGGGACGCCGGATGCCACCGACGTGACGTACTCGCTGACCATCGACACCGGCATCCCGATGCTCGGGATGTTCAAGCGCAAGGCCGAGAAGGTCGTTATGGACACGGCTCTCAAGGAGCTGAAGAAGCGCGTCGAGTCGCAACGGTCCGGCGGCTGACGGTGGCGCTGCCCGCGCCCGCCGCGGGCAGCCGCGGTCTGCTGTCGTTCCGGCTGCTCGGCTTCCCCGTCGACGTCCACGCCAGCTTCCTGGTCGTCGTCGCGCTGTTCGGCCTGTCGGCGGGCGGCGGGCCTTCGTTCGCGCTGGTCTGGCTGGTCGTCGCGACGGTGTCGGTCATCGCGCACGAGCTCGGCCACGCGCTCGTCGCGGCGCCGGTCGGCGGCGAGCCGCGCATCGACCTGTACGGACTCGCGGGGCTGACGACATGGCGGCCGGGCCGCGCGAGCCGCGCCCGCCGGGTCGCGGTCAGCCTGGCCGGTCCCGCCGCGGGGATGGCGTTTGGGATCGCCGTGCTGTTCGCCTACCGCGCGGTCCACCCGGAGCCGGGCACGTTGCTGGACAACGGGTTCCGCGCGGCGGTGTTCGTGAACGTCTTCTGGGGGCTGCTGAACCTCCTCCCGATCCTGCCGCTCGACGGCGGCCAGGTGGTGCTCGCCCTCATGCCTGGCGACGACCGGGTCCGGCTGCGGCGCACGGCGTACCTATCCGCGGGCGCGGCGGCGGTCGTGGCCGTCCTCGCGTTCGCCGCGGGGCAGCCGATCGCGGCGGTGATCGTGCTCTACATCGCGATGGGCAACGTGCAGACGATCCGGTCGCTGCGCAGCGCGCAGCGGGATCCGTTCGGCGACCGCCTGAACGCCGCGGAGGCTGCGATCGCCGACGGCCGCCCGGAGGACGCGCTGCGCGACCTGCCGGAGCGGGGGCACGCGCCAGCGGGCTGGGGGCCGGCCGTCGCGCTCCTCCGCGCGATGGCGCTGCTGCGGCTCGACCGGCCGCGCGACGCGCAGGACGTGCTGCTCGAGGGGCTGCCGGAGGGGACGCGGATCGACCCGACGTTCGAGGCCGCGGTGCTGCTCGCGAACGGCCAGGACCGGCTCGCCCGCGAACGCCTCGACATGTCGCTGAAGGCCCGACCACCGCTCTGGGCGGTACGCGAGCTGGTCGCGCTGCTGGCGCGGCGCGGCGAGGACTTCGACGCGCTGCTCGGGCACCTCACCGGCGAGGGCGCGGCGGGCATGCTGTACGGGCTCTACGGCGCCGGGCGGTACGCGGACGCGGCGCGCTGGGGCGCGCGCGCGATCGAGACGGGGGGCGACCCGGACGTCGCGTACACGACCGCGCGGGCACGCGCGCGTTCCGGCGACGCGAGCGGCGCGCTCGACGCGCTGGACGTCGCCGCGCGGCTGGGATTCGACCGTGCCGACGAGGTCCGCCGCGACGCCGCGCTCGCGCCGGTCCGCGACCTGCCGGGCTTCGCCGAGGTGCTGCAGCTGATCGCGGACAACGCCGGTTTGGGCGCGTCCGCGCCGCACCGCTAGCCTGGCCGACGTGCGCGTCCTCCTGTTCACCGGCAAGGGCGGGGTCGGGAAGACGACGGCCTCGGCGGCGACGGCGACGCTCGCGGCGGGGCGCGGCCTCAAGACGCTGGTCGTCTCGACCGACCCGGCGCACTCGCTCGCGGATGCTGTCGACGCGCCGCTCGGCCCGGAGCCGACCGAGATCGACGGCGGGCTGTACGGCCAGCAGATCGACGCGCAGCGCTCGTTCGAGCGTTCCTGGCGCGAGGTGCAGGACTACCTGATGACGGTGCTGGCCCGCTCCGGCATCGACCCGATGGCGGCCGAGGAGCTGACCGTCCTGCCCGGCGCCGAGGAGGTCATGGCGCTGTTGGAGGTCCGCGCGCAGGTGACGTCGGGCCGGTGGGACCTGGTCGTCGTGGACTGCGCGCCGACGGCGGACACGCTGCGGCTGCTCGCGCTGCCGGAGGCGCTGTCCTGGTACATGGACCGGGTGTTCCCGGTCGGCCGCCGGGTCGCGCGCGCGATGCGGCCCGTGCTGGCGCGGACCGCGCTGCCGGTGCCCCAGGACCGCGTGTTCGCCGCCGTCGAACGCCTCCACGCCGAGCTGTCCGAGGTCCGCGCGCTGCTGACCGACCCGCAGCGTTCGACGGTCAGGCTCGTCCTCACACCGGAGGCGGTCGTCGTCGCCGAGGCGCGGCGGACGCTGACGTCGTTGAGCCTCTACGGGTACCGCGTCGACGGCGTCGTCGCCAACCGCGTGTTCCCCGCCGGTGGTGACGCGTGGCGGGCCGGATGGGTTGCGGCGCAGGCGATCCAGCTCGACGAGGTGCGGCAGTCGTTCGCGCCGCTGCCGGTCTGGCTGTCGCCGTACCGCGCCGGCGAGCCGGTCGGCCTGGAGGAGCTGGCGGCGTTCGGCGCGGAGGCGTACGGCGCCACCGACCCGCTCGCGCTGCCCCCCGCGCGGGAGCTGATGTCGGTGACGCGGACGGAGACGGGCTTCGACCTCGCGCTCGACCTGCCGCTCGCCGACAAACGCGACCTCGACCTGGTCCGCAAGGGCGACGAGCTGGTCGTCACGGTCGGCTCGCGGCGGCGGGTGCTCGCGCTGCCGAGCGCGCTGCGCCGCTGTGCGGTGTCCGGCGCGGCACTGGCCGAGGGGCGGCTCGTGGTGTCGTTCGCGCCCGACCCCGAGCAGTGGAGCGCGACGCCGTGACCGACGCCGTCGGCTCGCTCGCCGAGGAGGCCGCAAAGCTGTTCGGCGCGGCCGAGGAGTGGTGGCGGGCGCACGCACCGTCGGCGCCGGAACACCTCGGCCCGGAGTGCCGCGTCTGCCCCGTCTGCCAGCTCCTGTCGGTGGTGCGCGGCGCGCAGCCCGAGCTGTTCGAGCATCTCTCCGAGGCCGCGTCGGCGCTGCTGCTCGCGGTCAGGTCGGCCGTCGACGCGATGGAGCACGGCGCGGGCCGGTCGCGCGCGACGGCCCCCGTCGAGCGGATCGACGTCTCCTGATGGCGCTCGCCATCGGGGTCGACATCGGCGGCACCAAGGTCGCCGGTGGCGTCGTGGACGGCGCGGGCCGGGTCGTTGCCGAGACCCGCAGGCCGACACCGAACGACGACGCCGAGGCCGCCCTCGACGCGGTGGTCGAGGTGGTGCGGGAGCTGGCTGCGGGCCGCGACGTCGTCGCGGTCGGCGTCGCGGCCGCGGGGTACGTCTCCGCCGACCGGACCACGATGCTGTTCGCCCCGAACCTGCCCTGGCGCAACGTCCCCGTCCGCGACCACGTCAGCGCGAGCGTCGACGTCCCCGTCATCGTCGAGAACGACGCGAACGCCGCCGCCTGGGCCGAGCACCGGTTCGGCGCGGGGCGCGGCGAGCCCGACCTGGTCTGCCTCACCGTCGGCACCGGCATCGGCGGCGGCATCGTCATCGACGGCCGGCTCTACCGGGGCCGGTGGGGGATCGCCGGCGAGCCGGGCCACCTCAACGTCGTTCCCGACGGGCTGCCCTGCGGCTGCGGCAACCGCGGCTGCCTGGAGCAGTACGTCAGCGGCACGGCGCTGACGCGGTACGCGCGCGAGCAGGCCGAGCGCGACCCGGAACGCGCGGCGCGGCTGCTCGACCTGGCGGGGGGTGGCGAGATCGACGGCGTCCACGTCACGGCGGCGGCGCGCGAGGGCGACCCGCTCGCGGTGTCGGCGTTCGACGTGATCGGCCGCTGGCTCGGGCGCGGGCTCGCCGACCTGACCGCCGTCCTTGACCCGGGGGTGTACGTCGTGGGCGGCGGCGTCGCGGACGCGGGCGAGCTGCTGCTCGGTCCGGCGCGGGAGTCCTACGTCGAGCACCTCTCCGGCGTCGCGCACCGGCCGGTCGCCCCGATCCGTCCCGCCGCCCTCGGCAACGACGCCGGCGTCGTCGGCGCCGCCGACCTCGCGCGGCCATGAGGGTCGGCACGGCGCTGCCGCAGCGCCGGATCGACGCGTCGTTCCTCGACGTCGCGCGCGAGGCCGAGGATCTCGGGTACGCGTCGCTGTCGGTGTTCGACCACCTGGTCCCGCTCGGCGCGCCCGTGGGCACGCCGGTGCTGGAGTCGTTCACGACGCTGGCGGCCACCGCCGCGGTGACGTCGACGATCGGGCTGCGGACGCTGGTGGTCCGCGCCGCGATGCGCCCGCCCGCGATGACCGCGCACCTTGCGCGGACGCTGCGCGCGGTCGCGGGCGAACGCTTCGTGCTCGGCCTCGGCACAGGCGACGCGAGCAGCGCGGTCGAGGACGACCTGCTCGGCCAGCCGCACCTGCCGGGCGAACGTCGCCGCGACAGGCTGCGCGCGACGGTCGCCGCCGTGCGCGCCACGGTGCCAGGGCTCGAGGTCTGGGTCGGCGGGACCGGCGACCGGACGCGGGCGCTGGCCTTCGAGGTCGCGGACGGCTGGAACGCCTGGGCCGCAACGCCTGCCGAGATCGCCGCCGTCGCCGCGCCGCCGCACGTCGTGGTGTCGTGGGGCGGCCAGGTCGTCCTCGGGTCGACCCCGGACGAGGCCGCGGAACGCCTCGCGTCCTGGGCGCCTGGCCGCGACCCCGCCGAGCGCGACCGCGCGCTCACCGGGACCGCAGGCGAGGTCGCCGCGCGCATCCGCGCGCTCGGCGAGGCGGGGGTCGCGGAGTGCGTCGTGGCGTTCGTCGGCGGCGACGCGGCGGGGCAGCGGCGCGCGTTCGCGCGGGACGTTCTCCCGCTGCTGGACGGCGCCGGGCCGTAGGCTCCGACGCACCATGCGAGCCGTCGTCGCGCTAGGAGGCAACGCGCTCTCGCCGCCAGGGGCGACCGGCTCGGCGGACGAGATGCGCGCCGCGCTCGCGCGTACCAGCAGCCACCTCGCGGACCTGGTGACGCGGGGCGTGGAGCTGGTGCTGACCCACGGCAACGGCCCACAGGTCGGCCGCATCCTGCTCCAGCAGGAGGCCGCCGCGCCGGACATCCCGGCGATGCCGATGGACGTGTGCGGCGCCGAGTCGCAGGGCCAGATCGGGTACCTGCTCGCGCAGGCGCTGGACAACGCGCTGCGTACGCGCGGCTCGCAGGTCCGGGCCCTCTGCCTCGTCACGCAGGTGCTGGTGGACGGGCGCGACCCGGCGTTCCGGCGGCCGACCAAGCCGGTCGGTCCCGCGTACGACCGGCCGGTCGCGCAGCGGATCGCGCAGGAGACCGGCCACGTGTTCACGATCCAGCCGGACCGGCGGTGGCGGCGGGTCGTCGCGTCCCCGTTGCCGACCGGCTTCGTCGAGGAACGTCCTCTCCTGCAGGTGATCGAGGCCGGTCACGTCGTCGTCGCGGCGGGTGGCGGTGGCGTTCCCGTTGTCGACGTCAACGGCGAGCTGCGCGGCGTCGAGGCGGTCGTCGACAAGGACCGCAGCGCGGCGTTGCTCGGCCGGCTGGTCGGCGCCGACCTGCTGCTGATCCTCACCGAGGTCGACGTCGTGCAACGCGGCTACGGCACGCCGGGCGCCGCCGCGCTGCCGCGGCTCACGGTCGCGCAGGCGCGCGACCTGCTGGCGGCGGGGGAGTTCCCCGAGGGCAGCATGGGGCCGAAGATCGAGGCGGCGTGCGACTTCGTCTCGGGCGGCGGGCCGCGCGCGGTCGTGACGTCGCTGGACCGCGCCGCCGACGCGCTGCGCGGCGCGGCCGGGACGGAGATAGTCCCGTGACGGCGTTGCGGGTGATGTCGTACAACGTCCTCTCGCTGCGGCTCGGCACGGACCGCGTCGCCGCTGTGATCAGGGCCGCCGAGCCCGACGTCGTCTGTGTGCAGGAGGCGCCGCGGTTCTGGCGGTCGCGGCAACGCTGCGCGGCGCTCGCCGCCGCGAGCGGGCTGGCCGTTGTGACGGGCGGGCGGCCTGCGGGCGCGGTGCTGCTGCTCGCGCGCCCGGACCTGCCGGTCCTCGCGCGGCGCAGCGTGAAGCTGCCGTGGCACCCGCCGAAGCACCGGCGCGGCGTCGCCCTCGGCGTGTTCGACGTCGGCGGTACGGAGGTCGTCGTCGCGTCGACGCACCTGAGCCTGTTCGAGGACGAGCGCGTCGCGCAGGCGCGCGCGGTGCTCGCGCTGCTGCGGTCGTACGGCGCGCCGGGGATCGTCGGCGCGGACGTCAACGAGGACCCCGACGGGCCGGCGTTCTCGCTGCTCGCGTCGACGCTGGTCGACGCGTACGCCGCCGCGCCGTTCGGTGACGGCCTGACGAGCACGTCGGCGGAGCCGCGGCGGCGTATCGACGCCATCTTTGCGGATTCGCAAATTACCGTGTTACGGGGCGAAGCTCTCGCGCTGCCCGGTGTCGAGACGGCAAGTGACCACCGGCCCGTTCTCGCGACGCTCAACGTGCCAGGTGTCGCCTAGCCGACACTTTTGCGTGCGGGGGCCCGTCCTCGTGGATCATCGCCGGACCGGCGGGCCCCGTATCCCGCTACTGGGGAGGAAACGTGTACGGCTATTTCTTCGCACAGACGTTCAGCGGTAATTTCGAGGACGTGGCGGCGCTCGTGACGGCGGGGAACCTTGGCGTGCGGTTCGCCACCCCGTGCTACTCCGGGTACGCGCTGTTCGCGGCGCTGGAGGGCACCACCGGAGCCGACCTGACGACGGCCGCCGGCCGGATCGTCGCGCTCGGCGCGGGCGGCTACGACGTCGCCGTCGGGACCGTGCCGGACCTCGACGCGAACGAGGAGTACGAGATGGTCCCGCCGAAGAACTCACTGCCCCGCGACCACGAGGCGTTCTGCCGGGTCCACCTGTCGTCGGGCAGCGGGTCGGCGTTCCTCGCGGCGGCGGCCCAGGTCGACGGCGTGATCGGCGCCTGCCTCACCGCGGGCGCCTACGGCGCGCTGGTCGAGGTCGGCGCGGACTCGTACGGCGAGCTCGCCACCGCCCTCACCGCCGTGTCCGGCCTGGCCGGCGTGACCGCTCAGGTCACCGCGCTGGCGTTCCTCGGCTAGCGCGGTGCCCGCGTCCCCGGGGTCGAGGACGCGTTGCCGGAGCTGCGGCGGCGCGGTCGCCACCTTGCTCGTGAGCTGCCCCTCGTGCGGCGCCCCCCAGGTGCCGACGGAGCGGAAGCTGGGGACGCTGCTGTTCGCCGACCTGTCGGGGTACACCGCGCTCTGCAACCGCCTCGACCCCGAGGTCGTGCACGGCATGGTCCGCCCCGCGATGGCGGCGCTGCGCCGGGTGGTCGAGTCCTACGGCGCGACGCTGCCGCAGGGCATCCAGGGCGACGGCTTCATGGCCGTGTTCGGCGCGCCGATCGCCCACGAGGACGACGCCGAGCGGGCGGTCCGCGCGGGGCTCGCGTCGCAGGAGCACCACGCGGCGACGCAGGCGCGGGCGGCGGGGGAGCCGCTGCCCGACCTGCGCGTCGGCATCGCGTCCGGCGAGGTGTACGTCGCGCCGAGTGCCGACGCGGGCGGGTTCTCGGTGACCGGCGACGCCGTCAACCTCGCGTCGCGGCTCTGCGGGCTGGCCCGTCCCGGCCAGGTGCTGGTGACCGATCGGGCGCGCGAGCTGACCCGCACCGCGATCGAGTACGGCTCGCCGCGCCACCGCGCCGTCAAGGGGTTCGCCGAACGCGTCACCGTGGTCCGCGCCGTGCGCCCCGCGACCGGTGCCGCGGCCGGGCGGCGGCCGATGCCGGCGGACACGCCGTTCGTCGACAGGGAGGACGTGTTCGAACGCCTCGACGCGGCCTGGCACCGGGTCGTCGCCCGGCGTACCTCCGAGGTCGTGGTGGTCGTCGGCGATGCGGGCCAGGGGAAGTCGCGCGTTGCGCACGAGTACGGGCTGCGCCGCAAAGACGCCGACGTGCTGACGGGCGGCTGCGCGCCGTACGGCGACGACTCGTCGTTCGGAGCGTTGCGTTCCGCGCTGGCCCGGCGGTTCGCGGTGTCGCTGCCCGCGCGGGCGGAGGACCTGGCGCCGGAGCTGCGCGGCTACGTCGGCGCCCTCGGGCTGGGCGAGTCGGCGGCGTTCCTCGCGGACTGGCTCGCCGCGCTGCTCTCCGGCGAGGAGCGCGGCGGCGGGGCGCAGGTGGAGACGGCGTTCGGCGCGTTGCGGCTGCTGGTCGAGGCGCTCGGCCGGACCCGGCCCGTCCTGCTCGTCGTGGACGACCTGCACTGGGCCGGACCCGACGAGTCGAAGCTGCTGCGCCAGATCGCGTTGCAGCCATGGGACGCGCCGGTCCTCGTGCTCTGCCTGGCGCGGACCGGCACGCAGGACCTGCCGGACGTGCCGCCCGTCGAGGTCGGCGCGCTCGA
Source organism: Frankiaceae bacterium (assembly GCA_030840645.1). GTDB lineage: Bacteria > Actinomycetota > Actinomycetes > BP-191 > BP-191 > BP-191. The sequence continues at coordinate 32,806 of JAVEEC010000032.1, read as the reverse complement.
CCACCCGCACCTCGCCGCGATGCTGAACGCCCTGATCGGCGCGGCGCCGTCGACCCGCGTCGTCAACGAGCTCGCGGCGCGGACCGGCGGCAACCCGCTGTTCGTGGAGGAGTGCGTCGCCCTGCTGAACGAGCGCGGCGCCATCGACGCCGACGCCGCGCGCGTCGACCGCCACGAGCTGGCGCGGGTGCCCAACTCGATGCGCATGTTCATCGCCGGCCGGCTCGACGCGCTGCCCGCCGCGGAGAAGTCGCTGCTGCAGAACGCCTCCGTCATCGGGCCGACGTTCTGGGACACCCTGCTCGCCGAGGTCGAGCCGCGGCCCGACCTCGACGACCTGGTCGAGTCGCTCGAGCACCGCGGGCTGGTCCGCCGCGTCGTTCCCGGGTCGATCCCCGGCGCGGTCGAGCTGAAGTTCCGGCACGCGCTGATCCGCGACGTCGCGTACGAGTCCCTCGCGCGACGCGCGCGCGCCGACAGGCACCGGGTCGTGGCGGAGGCGTTGCAGCAGATGCGCCACGGCGGCTCCGACTACACGCCGCCGCTCTCGCTGCTCGCGCACCACTACGCCGCCGCGTGGCGCGAGGGGCGCTCCGACGTGCTGCACGGCCCGGCGCCGTGCGAGCCCGCGCGGCTCGCCGTCGACCACCTGCTCGCCTGGGCGACCGAGATCGCGACGACCCAGCCGCGGCGCGCGGAGGAGGCGTTGCGGCAGGCGCTGGAGGTCGCCGAGGCCGCGCCCGAGTGCATCGGCGACGACGTCACGACGCGGCTGCTGATCTCGCACGCCGACGCGCTGGTCGAGCTGGCCAGGTCCGAGGAGGCCGTCGTACGCGCGGAGCGCGCGCTCGCGATCGCAACGGCGCCCGGCCTCGTCGCGCAGTCGCGGCGCGTCCTCGCCCGAGCGCTGTCGGACTGCGGCCGGGTCGCCGAGTCGGAGGCGGCCGTTGTGCTGGCGCGGGCGGAGTTCAGCGCGCTCGGCGACATCTCCGGCGAGGCGGACGCGCTCTGGATCGAGGCGCAGAACCTGCGCTACGCCGACATGGCCAGGCACATCCAGCTCTCGCGCGAGGTGTTCGACGCGAACGCCCGCGCCGGGCGGCGCGACCACCAGGCGTGGCTCGCGCAGGACCTCGCGTACCTGCTGACGTTGGAGGGCGGTCCCGACCAGCGGCGCTGGGCCGCCGAGGCCGCGCGGCTGACCGACCGCGACACCGACCTGCGCGGGCGGGCGGCGTTGACGCGCAACGAAGCCCTGCTCGCGGAGTTCCGCCGCGACCTCGACACCGCGCTGCGGCTCGCGCGCGAGGCCGCCGAGGACGCGTACGACAGCGGCGCGGGCTGGGTCGAGGCGGACGCGCTGCTCTGCCAGCAGGCGGCGTTGACGATGACCGGCGAGCTGGACCACGCCGGCCGGCTGCACGCGCGCGTCCTCGCGCTGACCGACACGTTGAACGCCCCCCGTCTGCGGGCGATGACCGAGCTGATCGCCGCGCACGCCGCCGCCCGCCGCCGTACGCCGCAGGTCGCACGCGACCTGCTCGCCGCGGCGCGGGAGCTGCTGCGGCCGCGCGACTCGCGGCTCGACCTGCTGGAGGCGGACTCCGTCGAGGCGGCGATCGCGCTGGACGCCGGGCGGTGGGCGGAGGTCGCGCCGCTGGCCGGGCCGCTGGTCAGCTACGCCGACGGGCGCGGGTGGGGGCTGTACGGCGTCCCGCCGCGCGTGCTGGTCGCCCGCGCCGCTCTGGCGCTCGACCCGTCGGCGGCCGCGGGGCCGCTGGCCGAGGCGCTGGACGCGACGCGGCGGCACGACGTACCCCAGCTCGGCGCGCTCGCGGCGGCGTGCGTCGAGCAGGCCCAGCTGCTCGACGGCGGCGGCACGGCCGCGTCGATCGGCGACGGCGGCGCGTGGCTGGTGGAGACGCGGGCGACGCATGCCGAGAACATCGCCCTGCGTGCGTTGCGCGCCGGCGACCCGGCGACCGCGGCGCGGCGCTTCGACGACGCGGCGCACCACTGGAGCCGGCTCGGCGCGACGGTCTGGCTGGCGCGCGCGCTGCTGTGGGAGGCGGACTGCCTGCGGCGTGCGGGGGAGGCGGAGGCGGCGGACGGCATCGAGGAGCCGGTGCCCGCGCTGCTCGTCGACCTCGCCGCGCCGGCGGGGCTGGCCGACCGCATGCGGGCGGCGTTGCCGACCTAAATCCTGGCGCTGGTGTCTTGTGTTGATGACGTGCGCGCAGCGTCATGGACGACCTGCTGACGACCGGTCAGGCGGCGGCGCTGTTGGGGCACCTCGCGCCAGAACGTCGTGGACCTGTGCGACAACGGCCGCCTGCCGTGCCAGTTGACCGGCGTGCACAGGAGGGTGCGGCGTTCCGATGTTGCCTGGCTCATGGAGCTGGCGCTCGACCCACTCGGGTACTTGAAGCGCGCGCCGCAATCTGGCGCCTATGCGTGCGTCGTCCCCGCGGTCGCGTTCGCGCCGAGTTCGACGCGTGGGACGCACTTATCGACGGACCGGTAACGTCTTGCTGGAGGCGATGGTGTCGTCGTCGGGACGGTCGGTCGAGCTACGGCGGAACTCAGCGCCCGCGGGCGTCATCACCGAGTCCGAACGCACCCGCGCGCTCAGGAGTCCACCGGGTCGGGTCTGTATCGCCCGGCGGCGCGCGCAGTCTCTTGGTAGGGCGCCTCAGCAAGCCGGTCCGTCTGACGGCCCTCTCTCCGACACGACGGCGGCCAGCCAGCCGCCCTTCTGCGCCGTGAGCTCGACAACGGATCTCTCGCCTCGAATCGATACCGACCGTAGATAGCGGCAAGGCTCGACGGCCGCCGATGGGATGCGCCAGCGTAGTGCCACGACCAGTGAGAGCAGCCCGCGTCCAGTGGCACGACTGTCACCCGAGGACGGCGGGATGGTTCGCAGACTGGGGTCGACACTGGCCCGGGCTTGCTGCTCAGTCGGCTCGTCGAGCAATCCGGTGCCGACGCAGCCTCGACGGCAGTCAGACAAGCCGAAGACCTCGACGCTGATCTGCGGGTCGCTCGTCGGTACGAGCGACCTAGCCGGCACCGGCTTGTCGCCCGTATTGGCCAGGCGAATCGACACGATGGCGCCGACCGAGTTCGGCGGTAGCGGCACAGTCATCTGCTCGATCGCCTCGACCCGTGGCGACGTCGTCCCGTTCGGGTGATGGCAGGCGCTGAGCCCGGCGGCTGCCACCGTCGTCGCCAGCGTCGCGGCTAGGGCGTGTCTCCCAATCCGCTGACCTGCTGCGCGACGCCGCGCACGGCGCTTTGCGGCGTTGTGGTCTGCGCCGATAGCGCTGCTATCGACTCCCCATCCGCGTCGCGATGCACCGCCGTGGACGATGATCGCGGATCGCAATACACGCCCTAGCCGCCGTAGAGGTAGCACGGGTTCTCAGGGTGCTCGGGCGTCCCCGGACTCTTCGTCCAGCCTTGTGCTAGCTCACAGGACCAGTACTCGTGTTGGAACACCGATTCGGCCATGTCGTAACGGTAGAACTTGTAGATGCCTACCTGGGCCGTCGTGCGCATCTTGATGGTATTGGTGACACCGTATGTATGGTTCTGCTTCATCGTCGAGGTGAACGACGGTCCGCTGGGGATACTCACCGTGGCGCCGAGCTCGTACTCGTATGAGTCTGTCAGGTGGACCACCGTCGTGGACCCGGGAAGGTAGGTCGCCCATGCGCCGAATATCCCGGCCCGGATCGAATGTGGTGCCCGATAGAAGTAAGCTTCATTGTCGGCGAAGTCGTACTCCGTTCCACCGATGTAGCTGTCGTTGTACACCTTGTCACTACGCAGGTAGATGACATCGCCACTCGAGTAATTGATGACTTCGCCCAGCTCGTCATCGACGTACCACTGGTCGCGGCCGTAGATGTTCATGGCGCCGATGCCGTTGTAGGTGGCGCAGTCGCCCGAGTCGCGCGTGTTCGGCGGGTAGTAGCAGTCCGGGCGGTCTGGCCAGGTGTCCGTCTGGCTGGTGGTCTTGTCGTGGGCGGCGGTGCCGGTCACTTTGAACGGGGCACTGTCGTAGCTCACACCGATCTGCCATACCTGCTGGGACGTGTTGGTGACCTCAGCGTGGGCGACCGAACCGATGGGGTGCACTGAGATACCGCGCAACGCCTGAATGCCGGGGTAGGGGTTGTGGCTGACAACGTGGGTGTTGCCCGCGGCGACCAGCGTCTGGGTCAACCACGCGACCGTCTCGGGGGACAGCGGGATACGTCTGGCCACTGGCTTGTTGACCACGGTCTTGATCGTCCCCGGTGGCACAGGCGGCAAGTCGCCGAGCTTGGGAACGCTTCCGCCAGGGGCGACCACGGACTGCGGCAGCTCGGCGTCGACAGTCACCTGTCCGGGCACGCTCTGAGTGCTAATGCTGGTTGTCGACGATTGGGCTGCCACAGCGTCGGCCGCCGAGTGCCAGGCGGTCGTGGTGATCGGATCGATCGCTGTTACCGTAACGGTGCGGCCGTCCAACTGCGACGGCGCCAGCCCGATGTCAGCGCGGGAGACCGCCGCATGGTCCTGATCGACCCAACGGGCCGCCACGATCGAGAAACCAGATCGGCGAGTGATGTCGGCCGCCGTGACCGTGAAGGCCACGGCGTCAGTGCTGACGACACCGTGCGCCACGGTTGGCCGGGTCATTGTGACGAGGTCGAGCGGGCCACTCACCATGTAGGCGCTTCCGGAAACAGAAGGCGGGAAGAGAACTCGGACGACGGCGGTGCCGTCGGCAGCGTACGCGGGCGGGCCCGGTACCGCCACGGCGAGGGGCTCGGTTACGGTGATCACCAGCGCCAGACAGCGGATCATCCTGCTTGATTCGCGTTTCATTCGGGCGAACCTTCCAGTCGGATTGTTACTCGCGCGAGGCGTCCGCTCGCGCAGTCGCGCTGGGCCGTGCAGATCTAGGTTTCATCAGATGGTGGTAGGCATAAGCAGTGCGTCAGGAGAAGCCGAGCTCGCCCCATACATGCGAGTGGCGTCGTATTTTGATTCGATGTGATCGTCCGCGCCTTCCCCGAACGCGGGCCAACTGGGGGTCGATCCCCGGTAACTGGGGTAGCGGACAGTAGCAAGGTGGACAAACTCGGTCAAGGCGAGTGGGTGTCGGCGACCGGACAACTTGGGTCTAGCCGTCGAGCGGTCTCCAGAATGCCTGACGGATCCCAGAGGCGGACGAGGCGCTGGTGTCGACAGGCCAGGTGATTCTCTGATCGTGCGCCCAGGACCCGACGCCGGGTTCGATCGAGGTCGTCGCCGACAAGCCACTCGGACGGCTCGTCGGCGAATTCACCGAGGTCCACCGAGGCGTCCTGTATGCGTCTTGCGGGACCTGAGTCCGTCGATACGCAATCCCGCGCGAACGGATCGCGGCACCACCGGCGACGGCGCGCGCCGCCGGCTGCTGACCGAGTTCGTCGTGGTTCAGCGGCGGTAGGTGGGGCAGAGCTCGCCGGCGAGCTGTTCCAGGAACAGCCCGATGTCGGTCACGATGCCGACGGCCTGGGCCGAGCCGCGGTCGGCGAGCTTCGTGACCGTCGCCGGGTTGATGTCGACGGAGACGAGCGGGATCGACGCCGGGAGGATGTTGCCGGTCGCGATCGAGTGCAGCATCGTCGCCACCATGATCGCGAAGCCCACGTCGTGCAGCTCCGCGCGCATCGCGCGCTGCCCCTCGATGACGTCGGTGTAGACGTCCGGCAGCGGCCCGTCGTCGCGGACCGAGCCCACCAGCACGAACGGCTTCCCCGCCTGGACCAGGGCGTGCATCACGCCGCCGGTCAGGACGCCGGTCGAGACCGCGTCGGCGATCGAGCCCGCGCGGCGGATGGTGTTGATGGCGCGGATGTGGTGCTCGTGGCCGTGCTCGACGCCGCGCCCGACGGCGAGGTCGACGCCGAGCGAGGTGCCGTACAACGCGGACTCGATGTCGTGCGTCGCCAGCGCGTTCCCGGCGAACACGACGTCGACGAACCCGCCCTCGACCAACGCGACCATCGCGGGCGACGCGCCGGTGTGCACGACGGCCGGGCCCGCGACCCAGAGGATGCGCCCGCCCGCCGCCTTCACCGAACGCATCTGCTCGGCGATCTGCCGGACGAGCAGCGCCTGGGGCTTCTCGCTCGACACGGTGGATGCCATGAACTCGAACGCGCCCGCGCTGTGCGCCGAGTGCTCCCGCTGCGGCAGAACGACCTTGACGCCGTTGGCGCCGCAGACGACCTGCTCGCCGGCGCGGACGTCGGAGACCGGAACGGTCCGCACGTGCCCGTCGAGGACGACGAGGCCGCAGTCCATCTCCGGCTGCTCGACGCGCAGCCACCGGCCCTCGACCCGGACCAGCGTCTCCAGGTTGGTGGTCGAGTAGAAGTCCTCGGGGAACACGCCGTCGCGGTCGGCCGGGCGCAGCACGGCCTCGCCGGGGTCGACCTGGTTGACGCCGTGGATCTGGATGCGCATGAGGATGCGGTGCAGCACCTCCTCGGACTCGGCGCCGACGACGATCCGCGCGCGGGACTCGTCGTCGTGGTTGCGCCCGAGGTCGAGCGCGTCGATGACGTAGTCGCCGCCGTAGTCGAGAACGTCGTCCAGGACGCGCGCGAGCACGCCAGAGTCCATCAGGTGGCCGGTGATCTCCACCGTCTCGCTGACCTGCACTAGGGCGTGCCTCCTAATCCGCGATCGTCGCGAGCGGGCGTCGCGCAGCACATCAGCGGATTGGGAGACACGCCCTAGACCACCGCTCCGTCGTCCGGTCCGTCGTCGACCGGGGGAGCATCTCGCATGCGCAGGAACAACGTCGCGAGCCCGCCCACCAGCGCCAGCGCGGCGAGCACCGACAAGCCGTGGGACGGCGTGGTGTTGAACAGCGGCAGCCCGACGAGGACGAACAGCCCGGCGCAGATCGCCATCGTCGCCCACCGGGTGACCGGCGACACGGGCGGCGCGGCGGGCGGGGGCGGCGGGACGAAGTGCTCCTCCTCGTACCGCGGCGCCGGAGGCGGCGGGGGCGGCTCGACGAGGCGCGCGGGCGCGTAGTCCTCCGACGACGGCCAGGTCGCCGCCTCGGGTACGGCGTCCCACCCGGCGACGATCGCGTCGAACGCGTCCAGCTCGGCCTCGTGCGGGCCCAGCTCGGCGAGCAGGCCGGGCAGCTCCGCGGCGACGACCGCCTCGGCGACGTCGCGGCGCGCGGCGTCGACGTAGACCCGGTCGATCGGCTTCGCGGGGACGGGGGAGTCGAGGTAGGTACCCTTGCGCTCCTGGCGCGGCTCCGCGTACGCGGCGACGTCGACGCCTTCGAGGCTGTCCAGCAGTGGCTGCGCGACCCGGTGGTCGACCTCGACCAGCGCGGCCCAGGCGGCGGGCGGGGGTACGGCGTTCGACCGGGCGCCGAACGGCGCCCGCCGAACCGGCCCCTCGGAGCGCGGCTCGGGGCGCGGGTCGGGGCCCTCGGACACCGGTCAGGCCTCCACCGCGGCGTGCGCGCGCACGAACGCGAGCGACTCGGCGAAGATCAGCGGCGCGTCGTTGTCGAGCGTCGCGACGTGGTAGCTGTCGTCCAGCAGGATCTCGCGCACGTCGGTCGAGCCGACGCGCGACATCAACAGCGCGCCGCTCGCGGGCTCCACGACGTGGTCCTCGGTCGAGCGGAACACCAGCAGCGGCTGGGTGACCTGGCCGAGGTCGGCCTGGACGAGCCGCCAGAGCTGGGCCAACGACGCCGCCGCGCGCAACGGCGTCCGGTCGTACGCGTTCTCCGTCGTGTCCGGCTTCTTGATGTCGTCGCCTATGGCCTTCAGGGACGGGACCAGCTTCGCGATGAACGGCAGCAGCCTGGCGTCCTTGCGCAGCGTCAGCAGGGAGGCGTTGACCGTCACGACGCCCGCGAGGTCGTCGCCCTTCTCCTCGGCCAGCCGCAGCGCCAGCGTGCCGCCCATCGACAGGCCCATGACGAACACCTGGTCGCACCGCCCGCGCAGCGTGTCGAACCCGCGCTCGACCTCGCCGTACCAGTCCTGCCAGCGGGTGCCGTGACCGGGCAGCCGCGGGCCGAGCACGGCGAGGCCGTTGTCCGCGAGGAACTCGCCCCAGGGCCGCATCGAGAACGGCGAGCCGGTGAAGCCGTGCACCATCAGCGCGCCGACCTTGCCACCGTCGAACGCGAACGCCTCGCACCCCGGCTGGACGGGCACCGCCGCACCTCCCACGTCGCGCACATCCCGAGCGCCCGTCCATCGTCGCACGGGCGGCGTGAGCGGCGCCCCACGACGCGTTCTGTGAAGATCGTCACGCTCGAGAGGGGCGGGTGAACTGCACAGAACGAGGGGGGCGGGCGGTCGGCGACGTTGCCGGACGCGGCACCAGTCCGTAGGGTCGGGCGTCTAGTCGCTACGACGGAAGCGGGCCGACGCGGGTGTGGTACTGGATTGTCAAGGCGATCCTGACCCCCGTGCTGCGCACGCTGTTCCGCCCCAAGGTCGAGGGGCTCGAACACGTCCCGGCCGACGGCGCGGCCATCCTGGCCAGCAACCACCTGTCGTTCTCCGACTCGATCTTCCTGCCGCTGATGGTGCCGCGGCGGATCACGTTCCTCGCCAAGAGCGACTACTTCACCTCGCGCGGGCTCAAGGGCCGGCTCAAGGCGGGGTTCTTCAAGGGTGTGGGGCAGCTGCCCGTCGACCGGTCGGGTGGCCGGGCCTCGCAGGCGGCGCTGGAGACCGGGCTGCGGGTGCTCTCCGAGGGCAAGCTGCTCGGCATCTACCCCGAGGGCACGCGTTCCCCTGACGGCAAGCTGTACCGCGGCAAGACCGGCGTGGCGCGGATGGCGCTGGAGGCCGGCGTGCCGGTCATCCCCTGCGCGATGGTCAACACGCACGAGATCCAGCCGCCCGGCAAGACCATGCCGAAGCTGATGCCCGTCGTCATGCGGATCGGCAAGCCGCTGGACTTCTCGCGGTACGCCGGCATGGAGGACGACAGGTTCGTCCTGCGGTCGATGACCGACGAGATCATGTACGAGCTGATGCAGCTCTCCGGCCAGGAGTACGTGGACACGTACGCCACCAAGGCGAAGGCCGACATCGAGGACGCCCGCAACGCCGCGAGCGAGTCGATGGTCTCGGCCTCGCCAGGCCCGCAGCGCCGCGCCGGCTGACCGCGCGCCGCGTCGACCCGGCGCCGAGGGTTCCTCACCAGAAGTGACCACGCGACGCCGCCGGCGCCGCTACGCTAGGCCACTCATCCCGGGGGGAAGGGGCTGGCCATGGTGAGCGACGGCGACGGGCGACGGGTCGGGTTGCTGATCGTCGACGACGACTCCTCCATGCGCGACCTCCTGCGGCTGACGTTCGAGCTGCACCCGGAGTTCGAGGTGCTCGCGGAGGCCGGCAACGGCGTCGACGCGGTGGCCGCGGCCGGCACCCACCAGCCGGACGCCGTCATCCTCGACGTGATGATGCCGGGGACCGACGGCCTGGACGCGCTGCCGGGCATCCTCCGGGCCAGCCCGGACTCGAAGATCATCGTGTTCAGCGCGTACGCCACGGTCCCGATCGTCCAGCGGGCGCTGGAGGCGGGCGCCTCGCTCGTGCTGGAGAAGACCGTGCCGCAGCGCGACGTCGTCGCCGCCGTGCTCGACCTGGTCCCGCAGCCGCGCTGACCGGCCCGGACGCCGCGGAGGTCAGACCGAGAGGCCGCCGCGGCGGCGGAGCTGCTCGGGGCGGCAGATCAGCACCCGGCGGCCCTGCACCTCGATCAGGCCGCGCTGCTGGAACGACTGCAGGATCTGGTTGACCGATTGGCGCGACCCGCCCGCCATCTCGGCCAGCCGGCCCTGGGTCACCGCGACCTCGACGGGCACGCCGGCTACCTCGGGGCCGCTGTCCTCCGCGAGCCGGACCAGGACCTTCGCCACCCGGCCCGGCAGGTCGAGGAACACGAAGTCGCTGGCCTGTTCCGACAGCCGCCGGACCAGCGCGCCGAGCGAGCGCAGCAGCTGCTCGGCGAGCGGCGGGTGGTCCCTCAGCAGTTCGAGGAACGCTGCCCGCGACAGCACCAGCGTCGTCGTCTCCTCGACCGCCTCGGCGGACGCGGACCTGTTGCCGCCGTCGAGCAGCGCGATCTCCCCGAGGCTGTCCGGCGGGTGCAGGGTCGTGAGGACCATCCGGTCGCCGTTCTCGCTGCTGACCACGACGGCGACCGAGCCGTCGACGACGACGTAGAGCGCGTCGCCGCGGTCGCCCTGGTGGAACAGTGGCTGCCCGCGCCGCAGCGTCCTGCGCACCATCCGCCGGGCCACCTCCTCCGCGGTCCGCTGGTCGATGCCCGAGAACAGCGCTGTCTCGCGCAGCAACCGTGCGGCGTCCTCCACAGCTCGCCACCCTAGTGCGGGTGGGGGCGGACGCTTCGGCTATCCGGCCCAGTGTCGCGAACGTTCGACGGCCCGCCGCCACCGTTCGTGCCTGCCGTCGTCGCGCGCGCCCGGCTCCGGCTCGAACCTCCGGTCCAGCCGCCACGAGTCGCGCAGGGCGTCGGTCGAGGACCAGACGCCCGCGCCGAGCCCGGCGAGGAACGCCGCCCCGAGCGCGGTCGTCTCCAGCACCCGCGGCCGCCGTACGGGCACGCCGAGCTGGTCCGCCTGGAGCTGGCAGAGGAGGTCGTTGGCGCTGGCGCCGCCGTCCGCGGACAGCTCGGCGAGCGCGACGCCCGCTTCGCCGGTCATCACGTCGACGACGTCGCGGACCTCGTACGCGATCGCCTCCAGCGTCGCCCGCGCGAGGTGCGCTGCCGTCGTGCCGCGGGTGACGCCGACGATCGTGCCGCGCGCGTCCGGGTCCCAGTCGGGCGCGCCGAGGCCGGTGAGCGCGGGGACGAAGTACACGTCGCCGGTGTCGGGAACGCTGCGCGCCAGGGCCTCCGACTCGGCCGCGGTCGCGATGACGCCGAGCCCGTCGCGCAGCCACTGCACCGCCGCGCCGGTCACGAACACCGCGCCCTCCAGCGCGTACACCAGCCCGTCGCCGAGGTCCCACGCGACGGTCGTGAGCAGCCCGGCGTCGGAGCGGACGAGCGTCGACCCGGTGTTGACCAGGACGAACGAGCCGGTGCCGTACGTGCACTTGCTCTGGCCGGGGTCGAAGCACGCCTGACCGAACAGCGCCGCCTGCTGGTCGCCCGCCATCCCGGTGACGGGCAGGTCGAGACCGAGGAACGACGCCGGGTCGGTCCGGCCGAAGTCGCCACTGCTGCAACGGATCTCGGGCAGGCAGCCGAGCGGAACGCCGAACAGGTCGCCGAGCTCCGGCGACCAGGCCCCGGTCGTGAGGTCGTAGAGCAGCGTGCGGGAGGCGTTCGACGGCTCGGTCGCATGGACCCGGCCGCCGGTCAGCCGGGCGAGGACGTACGAGTCGACGGTGCCGACGGCGGTTTCGCCACGAGCGACGCCGGCCCAGACGCCGGGCTCGTTCTCGGCGAGCCAGGTCAGCTTGGTGGCGGTGAAGTACGGGTCGAGCCGCAGCCCGGTCAGCTCGCGGACGCGCGCCTCGTGCGGCCGGAGCCGTTCGCAGATCGCGGTGGTCCTGCGGTCCTGCCAGACGATCGCGCGGCGGGGCGCGAGCAGTGTCTCGCGGTCCCACAGGACCGCGGTCTCGCGCTGGTCGGTGACGCCGACGGCGACCGGCGGCTCGGGGCTGCTCGCGAGGGCGGTGCGGCAGGCCGCGAGGACCGCGTGCCAGATGTCGTCGGGCTCGTGCTCGACCCAGCCGGGGGAGGGGAAGTGCTGCGCGAACTCGCGGTACCCGCGCGCGGTGACCTCGCCCGCGTCGTTGACGACCAACGCCGTGACGCCGGTCGTCCCCGCGTCGATCGCGAGGACCGCCGTCACCGCTGCGCCCGGAGCCGGTCGAGGACGAGCGGGTCGATCGAGCCGGGGACGTGGCGTTCCTCGTAGTTCTCGGTGCCGAGCCACTCCTCGTACGCGCCGTCGCCCGTGTAGCCGAGGCGTTCGAGGTGGCCCGCGACCTCCTCGGCCACGTCCGCCCAGGGGATCAGCGTCGCGGGGTCCGGCCTGCCGAAGTACAGGTCGTGCAGGTCGAGCAGCCGGAACAGCTCGGGGACCGGCGCGGGGGAGTCGTCGCAGCGCAGGTCGTGCAGGACGTCGTCGGTACCGCCGTACCCCGCGCCGGGGGAGACGACGTAGACGGCCGCGCTCTGCCGCCCGCGCTTGTCGCCGCCGGCCTCGTCGCCGGCGCGCAGGGCGTCGAGCAGCCGTCTCGTCAGCGTTGCGGAGGAGTCGCGGAACGCCGCCTCCGCCGCCTCGACCACCTGCGGCCCGGCGAGGCAGTTGCCCTGGACGGCGTACCCCGGTCCGGTCAGGTGCCCCGCCCACGGGATGCACGACTCGCCGGTGAACGACGCGCTGCCGGCGTCGCGGTCGACCGCGCCGACCTGGCGGTGGGCGCGTTCTGCGTCGGGGCCGGTCAGCGCGGCGACGACGTCGGCGGCGGGCCGCGCGTCGCCGAGGAGGGCGAGCCCGGCCGCCTTGTAGCCGAGGTTGGCGGCGGCCTGCGTCGCCAGGGCACCAACGGCCGCGCGGGCGGCGGGGACGTACGCGCCGACCGCGAGGAACTTCGACGCGACGGCCACGCCGAACGCGTCGCCGTCGCGGCCCACGATGGAGAACGTCATGCGCCGGACCCTACCGACGCACCCTCTCGCCCCGCCCGCCGAGCCGCCGACGCCGCCGAGGCCGCCGCCCACGTTGCTACTGGTGAGTAACGGCGGCGTCGTTCACCAGCCGCCGCGTGCGCCGGGCCGCTACTCACCAGTAGCAACTGGGCCCCGGGCGGTCCCGACTCTCCGAGGGCTACCGGTGGGTACGGACGTCGCCGCTCACCGCTCGCGCGCGTCGTCCAGTCCGTACTCACCGGTAACGCGCCCCGCTGTTGCTACTGGTGAGTAACGGCGGCGCCATTCACCAGCCGCCGCGTGCGCCGGGCCGCTACTCACCAGTAACCGTCTGCGGTGCGCGGGCGGGAATGGCTAGGGTCGCCGCATGCGAATCGGAGTGCTGACCGGCGGCGGCGACTGCCCGGGGCTGAACGCTGTCATCCGGGCCGTCGTCCGCAAGGGCGTCGAGACGTACGGCCACGAGTTCGTCGGGTTCAGGGACGGCTGGCGCGGGCCGCTCGACAACGACACCTGCCCGCTCGGCGTGCCCGAGGTGCGCGGCATCCTGCCGCGCGGCGGCACCATCCTCGGCTCGTCGCGGACCAACCCGTTCAAGGTCGAGGGGGGCGTCGAGCGGATCAAGGCGACGCTGGCCAACGACGGCATCGACGCGCTGATCGCGATCGGCGGCGAGGACACGCTCGGCGTCGCGAACAGGCTGCACCAGGAGGGCGTGCACGTCGTCGGCGTGCCCAAGACGATCGACAACGACCTCAACGCCACCGACTACACGTTCGGCTTCGACACCGCCGTGAACATCGCGATGGAGGCGATCGACCGCCTGCACACGACCGCGGAGAGCCACCACCGGGTGCTCATCGTCGAGGTGATGGGGCGCCACGCCGGGTGGATCGCGCTGCACGCAGGGCTCGCGGGCGGCGCGAACGTCATCCTGATCCCGGAGCGGCCGTTCGACATCCAGCAGGTGTGCGACTACATCGAGCACCGCTACCGGACGCACTACGCGCCGATCGTCGTCGTCGCCGAGGGGGCCGTTCCCGTCGAGGGGACGATGGCGGTGAAGGAGGGGGCGGAGGACGCGTTCGGGCACGTCCGGCTGATGGGGATCGGGCAGCGGCTCGAGGAGGAGATCACCAAGCGCACCGGCAAGGAGGCGCGGGCGACGGTCCTCGGCCACATCCAGCGCGGCGGGACGCCGACGGCGTACGACCGGGTGCTGGCGACGCGGTTCGGCCTGCACGCGATCGACGCGGCGCACAACGGCGACTGGGGCACGATGACCGCCCTGCACGGCACCAGGATCGAGCTGGTGCCGCTCGCCGAGGCGACCAGGGAGCTGAAGCTCGTGACCCCGGACCTCTACGCCGAGGCCGAGGTCTTCTTCGGGTAGGGGATCCCGGCGGGGTCACGGCCGGGGCATGAAGCGGCCGGCGCCCCCCTACAGAGCGCCGGCCACTGCTCCTGAGAGCCGCGAGGGGTTCCCCAGGTTCGCTGCGTTCTCGCTCAGCGCCCTGCCATGCCGCCGCCCTGGCCGGAACCGGCCATCTGGTCCTGGCCGCTGACGCTGCCCGCGCCGTCGCCGGTCGGGTACGGCTCGCCGCCGCCCGTCGAGAGCTGCGACAGGAGGGCGTGGCAGCGGGCGGCCCGCTCCACGTCCTGGCGCCGGACCTCCTCGAAGAACTGCGCGATGTCCTGGCGCCCCTCGGCGTCCTTGGTGAAGCGCTGGTACAGCTCCTGCCCCTTCAGCGCGTGGTACTGGATGCTCACGAGGTCGTAGAACAGGTTGCTCGTGATGACGTCGTTGCCGCCCATGCCGGCTCCTTCCGTGGTCTCGGACTTGTCCGTCGGCGGGCACCTACCCGGCGCTCGCGGTCGCACACGCCACCGCGCCGTTAGGCTCGGGAACGTGACCGTGGACGCGCGCCCCGCCGCGCAGCAGCCGTCGTGGCCCGATGCGGGCGCGCTCGCGGCGGTGACCGACGAGCTGGGCCGGATGCCGCCGCTGGTGTTCGCCGGGGAGTGCCGGACGCTGCGCGCGCGCCTCGCCGCGGTCGCGCGGGGCGAGGCGTTCCTGCTGCAGGGTGGGGACTGCGCGGAGACGTTCGCGGCCCTGTCGGCCAACGGCATCAGGGACAAGCTCAAGACCCTGCTCCAGATGGCGGTCGTGCTGACGTACGCCGCGGCCGTGCCCGTCGTGAAGGTCGGCAGGATCGCGGGGCAGTTCGCGAAGCCGCGCTCGGCCGACGTCGAGGTCCGCGACGGCGTCACGCTGCCGTCGTACCGCGGCGACGCCGTCAACGACCTCGCCGCGACGCTCGACGCCCGCACGCCGGACCCGCGGCGGATGCTCCAGGCGTACCACCAGTCGGCGTCGACGCTGAACCTGCTGCGGGCGTTCGCCACGGGTGGCTTCGCCGACCTGCGGCAGGTCCACTCGTGGAACCGCGACTTCGTCCGCCGCAGCAGCGCGGGCGCGCGGTACGAGGCGCTGGCGGCGGAGATCGAGCGCGCGCTCGACTTCATGCGCGCCTGCGGCATCGACCTGGCCGCGATGCCGACCGCGCACGAGGTCGAGATGTACGCCTCCCACGAGGCCCTGCTGCTCGACTACGAACGCCCCCTGGTCCGCCGCGAGGAGGCGACCGGCGAGTACGTCGCCACCAGCGGCCACATGCTCTGGATCGGCGACCGGACGCGTTCGCTCGACGGCGCCCACGTCGACCTGCTCCGCAACGTCCTCAACCCCGTGGGCGTCAAGCTCGGCCCGTCGGCCACGCCCGCGGACGCGCTCGCGCTGGCCGACGCGCTCGACCCGGGCAACGACGCGGGGCGGCTGACGTTCGTGTCGCGGATGGGGGCGGACCGGGTCCGCGACCTGCTGCCGCCGATCGTCTCCGCGGTCACCGACGCCGGGCGGACCGTCGTGTGGGCCTGCGACCCGATGCACGGCAACACCGTCGAGTCCGGGAGCGGCTACAAGACCCGCCACTTCGACCGCATCCTCGACGAGTGCCGCGGGTTCTTCGAGGTGCACCGCGGGCTCGGGACCTGGCCCGGCGGCGTGCACGTCGAGCTGACCGGCGAGGACGTCACCGAGTGCCTCGGCGGTGCCGAGCAGATCGTGGACGCGGACCTGGCCGGCCGGTACGAGACGGCGTGCGACCCGCGGCTGAACACCAGCCAGTCGTTGGAGCTGGCGTTCCTGGTCGCGGAGATGCTCAGGTCGCCGTGAACGTCGCCGACGCCGAGAACGACCCCGTCACCGCCCGGATCGTGTGCGGGCCGGGGATGTTCTGCCGGTCGTAGCAGACGATCGTCG
The DNA here is from genome assembly GCA_030840645.1 of Frankiaceae bacterium. GTDB lineage: Bacteria > Actinomycetota > Actinomycetes > BP-191 > BP-191 > BP-191. The sequence continues at coordinate 16,749 of JAVEEC010000032.1, read as the reverse complement.
CGCGGAACGTCCCGTCCGGGTCGGTGAACGCCGACGCCTGCTGCCCGGTCTGCCCGAGCGGCCCGCTGTACGTGAGCTGGACCGTGCGCCCGGGCGGCCAGCCGCTGCCGGTGACGCGGACGGGGGTGCCGTTGGGACCCGAGGCCCGGCTCAGCGCGATCCGCTCGTTGCCGGGTACGGGGACGAACGTCGAGGTCGGCGTTGGGCTGGCCGTGGCCGACGGCGTCGGGGTCGCGGTCCGGCTCGGGGTCGGCGAGGCCGTCCGGCTCGGCGTCGGCGTGGGCGTCGCGGTGCCGGACGGCGTCGGCGTCAGCGAGGTCGAGGCCGGGGTCGGGTCCTCGGTCCGCAACGGCGGCCTCGCGCGGCTGAACGACACGCCGTTGCCACTGGTCGCCAGGCCCATCACGCTGCCGAGGACGAGCGCGCCGCCAAGGCTGGCGGCGACCAGGGGGAGCGGCACGGGGAAGCGCGGCGGCGCGCCGTTCTTCGCCGCCTCGACCTCCTCGGCCGAGGGCAGCACGCGGTGCGCGACGACGCCCGCCCGGGAGATGAGGCCGTCGCGGTCGGCGTCGGCCATGGCGAGGATCCCGAGCCCGGCCAGCAGCCGCCGCGCCTCGACCAGCGCGGGGAGCAGCGGGCCGCAGGTCGCGCACCTGGCGGCGTGGCGTTCGGCGGCGGCGACGTCGTCGGGCGGGAGCTGGCCGTCCGCCAGCCGGGACGTCGTGGCGAGCCGCTCGTCGTGGCCGGCCGGCTCGGCGGGCGCGTCGTTCGCGACGAGGGACAGGAAGCGCAGCCGGGCCCGCGCGACGACGCAGGCCGTGACGGTGTCGTCGGTGCCGAGCGCGACGCCGGTCGAGAGGTACGGCAGGTCGTACGCGTCGCGCAGCAGCAGCGCGACCCTGTCGCGTTCGCCGAGCTGCGCCAGCGCCTCGCGGGCTGCCGCGTCGTCCTCCGACCGGCGCACGATGCCCCTGCCCTCGTCCAGGTCGGCGGGCGGGTCGCCAGGGGCGATGCGCTCGGCGTAGGTCCGCGCGTCCCTGAACCACGCCCCGACCAGGTCGCGGACCTCGTGCGGGGCGACGCGGAGGCGTTCGCACAGGCCGAGCGCGCTCGCCTCGACCACCTCGGCGGCCGCGTCCGGCGAGCAGCCGAGGCGGCGGACGTCGTCGTGCACGCGGTCGGCGTAGGCGCGCACGACGGAGACGAACGCGTCGGCGCTGACACCGACCCGCGCCCGGGAACGCGACATTGGCTGGGACCCCTCCCTGTCGTTCGCCGACTACCTTAGATCGGTGCAGACGACCCCGGTGGACCTCCGCAGCGACACGGTCACGCGTCCTACCGACGCCATGCGGGCCGCGATGGTTGCGGCGGACGTCGGCGACGACGTCTACGGCGAGGACCCGACCGTCCGCGCGCTGGAGGAACGCGTCGCCGCGATGTTCGGCCACGAGGCCGCGCTGTTCGTCCCGAGCGGCACGATGGGCAACCAGGTCGCGCTGCGGCTGCTCGTCCCGCCGGGCGAGGAGCTGCTGCTCGACGCCGACGCGCACGTGGTGACGTACGAGGGCGGCGGCGCGGCCCAGCACGGCGCGATCCAGACGAGGACCATCGTGTCCCCGCGCGGCCTGCTGGACCCGGCCGCCGTCGCCGCGCAGGTCCGGCCGGCCGGCTGGGGCACCGTCGTCACGCGCGCGGTCGCCGTCGAGCAGACGCACAACCGCGGCGGCGGCGCCGTCTACCCGCTCGCCGTCCTGGCGTCGTTGCGCGCGCTGACGTCGGAGGCGGGCGTCGCGCTGCACTGCGACGGCGCCCGCATCTGGAACGCCGCCGTCGCGACCGGGACGGCGTTCCCTGCGTACGGCGCGGTGTTCGACACGCTCTCGGTCTGCTTCTCGAAGGGGCTCGGCGCGCCGGTCGGCTCCGCGGTCGTCGGCCCGGCGGGACTGATGCCTGAGGCGCGCGCCCTCCGGCGGCGCCTCGGCGGCGGCATGCGGCAGGCGGGCATCCTCGCGGCCGGCGCGCTGTACGCGCTGGACCACCACGTCGAACGACTCGCCGAGGACCACGCCCGCGCGCGTCGCCTCGCGGCGGTGTGCGCCGACGTCGCGCCGCACCTGGTCGACCCGGAGACGGTCGAGACCAACATCGTGCCGCTCGACCTCACCAAGCACCCGTACGACGCCCCGACGCTCGCCGCGCGGGCGCGCGAGGAGGGGCTGCTGGTCAGCGTCGTCGGCGAGCGCCGGGTCCGGATGGTGTTGCACCTCGACGCGGGCGACGCGGCCGTGGATCGCGCCGAGGCGGCGTTGCGGAAGGTCCTCTAGGCGACGTCGGAGACCGTGCGCAGCCGCGCGACCGGGCTCGCCGCCATGACGAACGGCGGCACGAGGCCGACCGCGCCGAACGCCCAGAGCGCGGGGACCACGCCGTACCGGCTCGCGAACGCCGCCCCGCCGAGCGCGCCGAACGGGATCATGCTCCAGGCCAGCGTGCGCACCGTCGCCGTCGTCCTGGCCCGCAGCGCCGGCGGCGTCGCGACCTGGTAGAGCGCGCCGCAGGTGATCGCGATGACCTGGTTCGAGACGCCGGTGAGGAACTGCGCGAGGGCGAGCACCGCGACGGGTGCGGGCAGCGACGCCGCCGCCGGGATCAGGACCAGGCCGAGCCCGGCGCCGGTGCTCGCGACGACCAGCGAAGGCCCGAGCCGCACGCGCAGCCGGCCGGCCAGCGTCGCGCCGGCGAGGAACCCGACACCGGTCGCCGACAGGACCAGGCCGATCGTTGCGGTACCGAGCCCGAGCCGCCGGGTCAGGTAGAGGAACACCAGCGCCTGGACGGCGTAGAGCGCGACGTTGTAGATCGCGGTGCAGGCCGCGGTGACGCGCAGGACCGGGTGGCGCAGCACGTGCCGCGCGCCGGCGCGGATCGCCGCGCCGACCGGCTCCGGCGGTCCGCTCGCTCCGGCAGCGGGCCGGTGGCGGATGCGGGAGAGGCTCAGGGCGGAGGCGAAGTAGGAGACGGCGTCGGCCGCCACGGCGGTCACCGGCGCGACCACCTCCAGCAGCAGGCCGGTCGCCGACGGGCCGACGATCGTCGTTGCGGATCGGCTGGTCTCGATCCAGCCGTAGGCCCGGACCAGGTCGTCGCCGCCGACGAGGTCGGCGACCATCGGCGCCGCCGACACGTCGAACAGCGTGCCCATGACGCTGGTGACGACAGCGACGGCGAGCAGGTGAGCGAAGGTCAGGCCGCCGAACGCCGCCGCGGCCGGCAGCGACAGGACGGCGAGCCCGCGCACGACGTCGCTCACGACCATCAGCGTGCGCCGTGACGTCCGGTCCGCGTACGCGCCTGCGAGCAGCGCGACGGCGAGCCCGGGGAACCTCCCCGCCGCGACGAGCAGCCCGAGCTCGCCGACGGACGCGTCGAGCGCGAGCACCGCGACGAGCGGGATCGCGACGTAGGAGACCTGGTCGCCGAGCATCGACGCGGACTGCGCCAGCCACTGCCGCCGGAAGTCGGCGCCGAGCGCCAGCCCGCGCATCGCGGCTACGGCGTCGCGGGCTTGCGGCCGAGCAGCGGCGGGATGGTCGCCATCGCCTCGGCGAGCAGCGCGAGGTCGTCGTCCATCAGCGCCTGCGGGCCGTCGCATAACGCCGTCTCGGGGTGCGGGTGCACGTCCACGATCACGCCGTCCGCACCGGCCGCCAGCGCCGCGCGCGCGAGCGGCACGACGAGGTCGCGGCGCCCGCCCGCGTGCGACGGGTCGACGATGACCGGCAGGTGCGAGAGCGCGTGCACGACGGGCACCGCCGAGACGTCGAGGGTGTTGCGGGTGGCCGTCTCGAACGTCCTGATGCCGCGTTCGCAGAGCACGATCGACAGGTTGCCGCGCTGCGCGATGTACTCCGCGGCCATCAGCCACTCCTCGACGGTGGCCTGCAGCCCGCGCTTGAGCAGCACCGGCCTGCCGCAGGACCCGGCGGCCTGGAGCAGCGAGAAGTTCTGCATGTTGCGGGTGCCGATCTGGAGCATGTCGGCGTACGACGCCACCAGGTCCACGTCCGACGCCTCGACGACCTCGGTGACGACCGGCAGGCCGACCTCGTCGCGTACCTCGGCCAGGATCTTCAGCCCGGCCTCGCCGAGTCCCTGGAACGCGTACGGCGAGGTCCGCGGCTTGTACGCCCCGCCGCGCAGCAGCGACGCGCCCGCGCGCTTGGCCATCCACGCCGCGGCGAGCGTCTGCTCGGGCGTCTCGACCGCGCAGGGACCCGCGATCAGCGTCGCCGTGTCCGGGCCGATCGGCACGCCGCCGACGTACACCGTCGACGGCACCGGGTGGCTCTCCCGCGAGACCAGCTTGAACGGCTGGGAGATCCGGATGACGTCGAGGACGCCGGGGAGCGCACCGAGGTTCAGCGTCTGGAACAGCGCGACGTCGCCGACCAGACCGACGATGGTCCGCGTCGTCCCGCGCGACACGAACGCCGCGCCGCCGACGCCGGTCACGACCGACACGATGGTGTCGACGTCGCCCGGCGCCGCGTTCCCCTTCATCACCACGACCACGAGCCGAACCTAACGCAGCACGTTCAGCCCAGCGTCATCGGCGTGTGGGGGATGCCGTCCTCCAGGTACTCGGGTCCGCCCGCCACGAAGCCGAACGCGCCGTACCAGCCGAGCAGGTACGACTGCGCGCCGATCCGGACCGGCCGCTGACAACGGTCGAGCGCGGACCGCATCAGCAGCGCGCCGAGGCCCCGTCCCCGGGCCGCCGGCGAGGTCACCACCCGGCCGATCACCTCGTTCCCCGGGGACCCCAGGATGCGGAGGTACGACAGCACGTCGCCGTCGTCGCCCTCGACCCAGCCGTGCCAGGTCGTGTCCTCGGTGTCGCGGCCGTCGAGGTCCTGGTAGACGCACCACTGCTCGACCGCGAACACCGCGATGCGCAGCCGGATCGCGGAGTACAGCGTGTACGGCGACAGGTCGGCGAAGCGCGCCCACCGCACGACCGGCCCGGTCACCGGGCGAGCGCCTCCGTACGCAGCCGCTTCAGCGCCCGCACGTCGCGCCGGTGCTCGGCCGCGACGCCCGGCGTCTCCATGACGATCGGCACGCCCTTCATCGCCGGGTGGACGAACAGCTCGCGGAACGCGTCCTTGCCGATCGTGCCCCGGCCGATCGTCTCGTGGCGGTCGCGGCCCGAGCCGACCGGGTCCTTCGAGTCGTTCGCATGCACGAGGCGCAGCCGCCCGCGACCGGCGTGCTTCACGACAGAGGACAGGAACGACCGCAGCCCGCCCGGCGACGCCAGGTCGTGCCCGGCGGCCATCGCGTGGCAGGTGTCGACGCAGACGCCGACCTTCGGGTGGTGGTCGAGCGCGTCGAGGTACGGCGGGATCGCGTCCGGCGACGACACCAGCGAGCCGCGCCCGCCCGCGGTCAGCTCGACGAGCAGGTCCGGGTCGTCGTCGCGCAGCTCGTGCACCAGCGGCCGGAGCCGGTCACGGACCTGGGCGAGGGCGTTGTCGTAGCCGTTGCCGACGACCTCGCAGCCGGCGTGCACGACGACGCCGCGCGCGCCGATCTCGCGCCCGCGCCGGATCGAGTGGCGCAGGCAGGCAATGCTCTTGTCCAAAGTGGCAGGTGTCGGGGAGCCGATGTTGATGAGGTACGGCGCGTGCACGTAGACGGCCATGCCCGACTCGCCGCAGCCGTCGCGGAACCCCTTGTCCTGCAACGGGTCCCCGGCCGCCTGCGCCCAGCCGCGCGGGTTCGACACGAACACCTGCACGACCTCGGCGGCGATCTCCCTGGCGTACGGCAGCCCGACCTTGGCGAGGCCCCCGGCGACGAAGATGTGGGCGCCGACCGGAGACGGCTTGCGGGGCGGCACGAGGACGAGGCTAGCCGCCCTTGCCGGGCGGTCTCAACGCGGGGCGTCAGAACGCCACGAGCGTGACCTTCGTCCCTACCCTGACGACCGCGCCCGGTTGGGGGTCCTGGTCGATGACGACCTCGCCGTGGCCGTTGCGGACGTGCTGCACCACGACCTTCAAGCCGAGCGCCGTCAGCGTCTCCCGCGCGCGGGTGATCGTGTCGCCCCTGACCTCGGGGACGCGTACCGTCTCGGGCCCCTTCGAGACCCGCAGCGCGACGGTCGTGCCGCGCGGCACGCTGCGCGCGGCGGCCGGGGTCTGGTCGATCACGGCGCCGTTGGCGACGGTGTCGCTGAACTCCGTGGTCGCCGTGTACTTCAGCCCGGCGTCGCGCAGCAGCCGTTGCGCGTCGGCCAGCGCGCGGAGCCGGACGTCGGGGACGGTGACCGGCGCGGGGCCGTCGCTGACCGTCAGCGCGACGGAGGAGCCGTGCCGCAGCTGCGTCGCCGGCGCCGGCGAGGTCTCGACGACCAGGTCCTTGGCGACGGTCTCGTCGTAGCGCCGGGTGACGCGCGTGACGCTGAGCTCGGCGCTCCGCAGCTGGGCGCGCGCGACCGCCTCGGTCTTGCCGCGGACGTCGGGCACGGCGACCATCCGCACGCCGCGCGAGACGTGCAGCACGATCGCCGCGCCGCGCTTGAGCCGCGTGTCCGGGCCCGGCTCCTGGCGCGCGACCCGGCCCGCGGCGACCGTGTCGCTGTACTCGGGCGCGCCGGTGCCGACCGTGAGCCCGGCCGTCTCGGCGGCCTTCGTCGCGGCGGCGAGGGAGAGGTCGAGCAGCCTGGGCGCGCGGGCGTACTGCTCCGCGGACGCCATCCGCCACCCGGCCACCCCGGCGACGAGCAGCAGGGTCACGGCGATCGCGGTGAAGACCAGGCCGCGCCTGCGGCCGCGGCGGGGCCGCTTCTGCTTCGGCTCCTTCTGCTGCTTGGTGGCGGCCGGCGCGGGCGGCAGCATGGTGACCAGCGTCGGCGCCTCGTCCAGGTGCACCACCGCGGTGTCGGTGCTGCCGAGCGCGGACCGCGCCCGCCGCACCGCCGAGAGCATCGCCTGCGCGTCGGCGTACCGCTCGTCCAGGTCGCGCCGCGTCGCCGCGCGGACGACGTTGGCGACCGCGCGCGGCGCCCCGGCCGGGTCGGGCACGTCCTCGTTGACGTGGCGGTACGCCACCGCCAGCGGCGTCCCCCCGCTGTACGGCACCTGCCCCGTCAGCATCTCGAACAGCACCACGCCCAGCGCGTACAGGTCCGCCCGCGGGTCCGCCGCGCCGCTCGCGACCTGCTCGGGCGCGAGGTAGGCGACGGTGCCGAGCAGCGTCCCGTCCGCGACCGTGTAGTGCGACGCCTCGATCGCGCGGGCCAGCCCGAAGTCGGCGACCTTCACCGAGCCGTCCGGCGTCACGAGGACGTTCTCCGGCTTCACGTCGCGGTGCACCAGCCCGGCCGCGTGCGCCGCCGCGAGCGCTGTCAGGACGCCGTCCGCGACGTCCAGCGCCTGCTGCGGTGAGAGCGCCCCGTGCTCGCGCAGCAGCGCGCGCAGCGTCGTTCCGGTGACGTGCTCCATGACGAGGTACACGCGGCCCGCGTCCTCGCCCTGGTCGTAGATCGCGACGACGTTCGGGTGGGAGAGGCGGGCCGCGGAGCGGGCCTCGCGGCGGAACCGTTCGACGAACGCCTCGTCCTCGGCCAGCGACGCGTGCATCACCTTGACGGCCACGGGCCGGTCTAACCGCAGGTCGAACGCGCTGTAGACCGTCGCCATCCCGCCCCGCGCGATCCGCGCGTCCAGGCGGTACCTGCCGTCCAGGACCGCGCCGGTCAGCGGGTCGGCCGCCGAGGTCTCCACCGTTCCGAGTGTAGGGATGGGATCACCCCGTGAAGCGCTTGCGCAACGCGAGGACGTTCGCGACGTACGCCTTCGTGTCGTCGTACATGCCCTTCTTCTTCACCGACGTGAGGCCCTGGTAGTAGCCGGCCAGCGCGAGCCGCGGCCCGGCGATCCTGATCAGCATGCCGAGGTAGCGCATGCCCGCGAGGATGTTGTCCTCGACGTTGCGCAGGTTCAGCGGCCGGCCCACCAGGTAGCGGGACACCCACTCGCCGGTGCGCGGCATGACCTGCATGACGCCGACCGCGCCGACGCTCGACACGACGTGCTGCTGCCAGCCGGACTCGTTCAGCGCCAGGGCCAGCGCGAGCGCGGGCTCGACCCCCGCCTTCCGCGCCTCGCGGATGATCAACGCCCGCACCACGGCCTTCGGCACGCGCGGCCCCGGGGTCCGGTCGACGCCGGCCACCGGCACCATGACCGCGCCCACGACGAGGCGCTGGCCCGGGTGGATCATCCAACCCTTCTTGAGGTTGTTCCGCTTCGCCAGCTGCTTCGGGTCCGCGTGGTAGTGGCTCGCGATCCGGTACACGCCGTCGCCCGACCGCACGACGTACGTCACCTCGATCCGGCGCCACTTCGCGGGCTTCGCCGGCGCGGCCGCCTTCTTCGCGACCACCGGCACCACCCCGACGCGCAGCATCCGGCCCTCGATGATGAGGTTGTTGCCCGGCAGCTTGTTCAGGGCCCGCAGCGCCGCGACTGTCGTGTGGTGCTTCAGCGCGAGCTCGGAGAGGGTGTCGCCCCGCTTGATCCTGATCCAGCCGGGACCGCCCGCGGCGGCGCCCACCACCAGGGTGAGCAGCACGGGCACGAGCAGGACGCGCACGGTGGTCCGCAGGCGCGGACGGACCGGATTGGTCGGCTCGGTCATGGGTCGTTGCCTCATCAGGTTCGCGGCGGGTCCCGGACTGGACCCGCGTTGGTCTTGCTGAGGCGGCCTTCCCCAGCCGCTCCCGTTACGTTAGACGCGCGGTGACGTATGTGACAAGTGGGGCTGGTGGGGTTCACGCTCGTTCTCGTTCGTCCACCCCGACTCGTTCTGTGAAGATCACCACGCTCGAGAGGGGCGAGCTGGGCTGCACAGAACGCGATGGTGCCGTGAGGAGGAGGACGCCGATGGGCTCGTCTGTGCGGCCGTGGCGGCTCGCTGCGCTGCTCCCGCTGCCTGCCGAGGCGGTACGCGGGTTCGCGCCTGACCTGCCCGTCACGATCACGGTCCCTGCCGAGCGGACCCCGGAGGCGGCCCGGGTTGCCGTTGCCGACGCCGAGATCCTCATCGGGGACTTCACCGCGTTGCTCCGCATCGATGCCGAGCTGGTGAACGCCGCGCCCCATCTGGCGTTCGTGCAGCAGCCGACGGTCGGGGTCGAGCACATCGATCTCGCTGCGTGCGCCGCCGCGGGGATTCCGGTTGCGAACACCGCCGGTGCGAACGCCGTCGGTGTCGCCGAGTGGTGCGTCATGGCCGCGCTCGCCGTGTCCCGCAACCTGCTGTGGGCGGATGCGGAGGTTCGGGCCGGGCGGTGGCCGCAGCTGGACCTGGTGACGCGCGGGTGCCTCGAGCTGTCCGGCCGGCGGGTGGGGATCGTCGGGTACGGCGCGGTCGGCGCGGCGGCGGCGGAGCGGTTCGCGGCGTTCGGCTGCGATGTCTCCTACTGGTCCCGTCGCGAGCGTGCCGAGGCCGCCGCCACCTACCGCCCCCTCGCCGACCTGCTGGCCACGAGTGACGTGCTCGTCGTCGTCATCGCGTTGGGGGACGAGACGCGCGGCCTGCTCGGCGCGGATGCGCTGCGGTCGCTTCCGCGGGGCGCCGTCGTCGTCAACGCGGCACGCGGCGGGATCGTCGACGAGGGGGCGCTGCCGGCGTTGCTGGACTCGGGGCAGCTGGCCGGCGTCGCTCTCGACGTCTACGACACCGAGCCGCTGCCCGACGGGTCGCCGCTGCGTTCGCACGACCGGGTGCTGCTGTCGCCGCACGTCGCCGGGGCCACGGCCCAGGCACGGCTGCGCATCGCTCTGGCGGTGCAGCGCAACCTCGCCCGCGCCGTCGGCGGGGAGCCGGTGCAGGATGTGGTCAACGGGGTCGATCCCGTGATCAGGCGCAGGTAGGAGAGTCGTGGCGTTCGTGGAGGACCTGGAGTCGATCGGCTTCGTGTTCTCCTCGGTCGGTCGCGGCGGCGTCCGGCACTACGCGCTGCACGGCAACCGGTTCCTCACGTACTACTGCCACGTCGCCGCCGACGAGTCGGGCGGGGTGTTCTCGTGGGAGTTCGCGCTCGGCGAGTTCTGCCGGAGCCGCGAGCTGCAAGTGGGGGCCAACGACGTCCTCAATATCTTCCTGTACAGCGAGACCGACGTCGCGGTGCCGCCGAGCGTCGCGTCGGTGGTCGCGCAGATCGACGCCACCGAGACCAGGCTCAACTCGCTCCGGCTCGCCGACCCAGGTATCTAGCCGCGCCGCGTCGAAGGGGTACCCATGCGCTCCCGTCACCTCGCCCTCCCCGCCGCGCTGTTCGCCGCCACGGCACTGCTCGTGGCCGCGCCGTCGTCCGCGACCACGCTGACGTTCCACGCGGTCCGCCTCGACGGCGCCAACGGCGGCACCGAGCCGCGCGTCGCCATCGCGCCCGACGGCGGGGCGTACGTCATCACCAACGCGCAGAACGGCACCGCCGTCGTCTACCGGTCCTCCGACAACGGCCTCACCTGGAACCGCACGCCCGGCGACCCGAGCGGCCAGGACATCCCGACGATCGACACCGACATCGTCGTGACGTCGACCGGGCGGCTGGTCGCGAGCGAGCTGGACACCGTCGGGGCGAGCGGCGCCATCAACTTCCGCAACAGCTACTCCGACGACCGCGGCGAGTCGTGGCACGAGAGCACGGGGGCGACGTTCAGCGACACCGACAGGCAGTGGTTTGCTGTCGGCCCGGTCGACCCGACGACCGGCAAGTCCCGTGTCTACATCCTCTGGCACAACCTGTTGAGCGGCGCGGCCGCGCACAACATGTGGGTGCAGACGTCGACCGACGGCGGCGCGACGTTCGGCGAGCCGGTGCCGACGACGCTGCCGGGGACGCAGGCGTACGCCGACCTCCAGTGCGCCGACTCCGGCGGCCCGTCCGGCATGGCGGTAGGGCCGACCGGGCGGGTCTACGTGTTCTTCGGCACGCGGACGTCGACCGTCGGGCCGCTCGGCGGCTGCGGCGCGGGCGTCTCGCCGGGTCCGTTCGAGGTCAACGTCGTCAGCGCGACCCGCGTGTGGGTCACGTCGTCGGACGACGGCAGCCTCGGGTCCTGGTCGCAGTCGCTCGCGGTCGACCGTTCCGCGACCGGCCAGGTCGTCGGGATGGAGCTCTCGCCCGGCGCGGTCGACACCGCCGGCAACGTGTACGTGACGTTCCCCGAGTCGAGGAACGCCACCGACTTCACCGCCGCGATCAAGTACGTCGTCGCGCCGCCGGACCTCTCGTCCTGGTCCGCCCCCAAGACCGTCGCGCCGCTCGACGACGCGGGCAACATCCTCCCCCACGTCATCGCGGGCGACCCGGGGCGGCTGACGTTCGCGTACTACGAGGGCGAGCTGCGCGGCAGCGACAAGTCGCAGTGGTACTCCGTCGTCGCGCAGACCCTCGACGGTCTCACGCCGTCGCCGCACTTCACGCGGGCGCGGCTCAGCTCCGTACCCACGTACGCGGGCACCGCGGGCGAGCTGATGGCGCAGTGCGGCAGCGGGCCCGCGGCGGGCGTCGAGAACGGCTTCGCGTGCGACCGTTCGGCCGACGTCTACGGCATCGGCCTCGACGCGCGCGGCTACACCTACGTCACGTGGCCCACGGTCGGCTCGGCAGGTCCGGGGGCGGAGAGCGGCACCTACGTCGCCGCGCAGACCGCGGGCGCCAGCCTGTTCGCCCCTGCGCCGCCCGCGAACGGCGGTGGCGGCGGCACGGTGCGGCCGCCGCAGGTGAAGCCGCCGGTCACGGCGCCGCCGGCGGGGATGCCGGCCACCGGCCTGCCCGGCGCGCTGGCGGTCATCGCCGCGCTGCTCGTGGTGGCGGCGTTGCTGCTGCGCCGTTATCGGGGCCGCGCGGGCGGGGACGGACCGTAGACTCGGGGGCATGACCGCGGAGGACGACCAGCTCGTCATCGGCGCGCGCGCGTTCTCGTCCCGGCTGCTCGTCGGGACCGGCAAGTTCGCCTCGCACGCCGTGATGCGCGACGCGATCCTCGCCAGCGGTACCGAGATCGTCACGGTGGCGCTGCGCCGGGTCGACGTCACCCGCGCGGGCGAGGGCGACATCCTCGACTTCCTGCCGGCGGACGTCCTCCTGCTGCCCAACACGTCCGGCGCCGCGACCGCCGAGGAGGCCGTCCGGCTGGCCAGGCTCGCGCGGGCCGGCGGGATGCCGGACTTCGTGAAGCTCGAGGTCACTCCGGACCCGCGCTGGCTCGCGCCCGACCCGATCGAGACCCTGCGGGCGGCGGAGCTGCTGGTGGCGGAGGGGTTCACCGTGCTGCCGTACTGCTCCGCCGACCCGGTGCTGTGCCGCCGCCTGGAAGAGGCGGGCTGCGCGACCGTCATGCCCCTCGGCTCGTGGATCGGCTCGAACCGCGGCCTCCGTACCCGCGACGCCGTCGAGATCATCGTCGAGCAGGCCGGGGTCCCCGTCGTCGTCGACGCCGGGCTCGGCGTGCCGAGCGACGCCGCGACCGCCCTGGAGATCGGCGCGGACGCCGTTCTCGTCAACACCGCCATCGCGGTCGCGCGCGACCCGGTCGCGATGGCGCGGGCGTTCGCGCTCGGCGTCGAGGCCGGGCGGCTCGCGTGGCACGCCGGCCGCGCCGCGCCGCGCACCGAGGCCGAGGCGTCGTCACCCCTGACCGGGTTCCTGACGTGACCGAGTCGGCCGGCCGCTTCGCCGCCGAGCTGGCGGGGCTCGACCTCGGCGCCCTGTCGCGCTTCGCCGCGTCGGCGACCGACGACGACGTCACGCAGGCGCTGGCCCGCGAACGCCGGGACCTCACCGACCTCGCGGCCCTGCTCTCGCCCGCCGCCGAGGCGCGGATCGAGGAGCTGGCGCAGGCGGCGGCCGCGTTGACACTGCGACGGTTCGGGCGCGCGGTGCGGCTGTTCGCGCCGTTGTACGTCTCGAACGCCTGCCTGTCGACGTGCACGTACTGCGGGTTCTCGAAGGACCTCGACGTGCCGCGCCGCACGCTCTCGCCCGACGAGGTCGTGCGCGAGGCGAAACTGTTGTGCGACAGGGGTTTCCGGCACCTGCTGCTCGTCTCCGGCGAGCACCGCGTCGAGGTGTCGCCCGACTACCTGCTCGACGTCGTCGCGCGGCTGGCGCCGTTCGTCCCGAGCATCTCCATCGAGACGCAGACCTGGTCCGACGACACGTACGCGCGGCTCGTCGCGGCCGGCGCCGAGGGCGTCGTGCACTACCAGGAGACCTACGACCGGTCGCGGTACGCCGAGGTGCACGCCGCCGGGTGGAAGCGCGACTACGACCGCCGCCTCGCCTCCACCGAACGCGCCGCCGAGGCCGGCATCCGCCGCCTCGGCATCGGCGCTCTGCTCGGCCTCGCGCCGGACTGGCGGGCCGACGTGCTCGCGGTCGCGGCGCACGCGGCGTTCCTCGTCCGCGCGTACTGGCGGACCGAGGTGACAGTCGCGCTGCCGCGCATCAAGCCGTCGGCGTCGGGGTTCCAGCCGGTGGTGCCGGTGGGGGACCGGGCGTACGTGCAGGCACTCGCGGCGCTGCGGCTCTACGAGCCGGAGGCGGGGATCGTGCTGTCGACCCGCGAGCCGGCGGCGTTGCGCGACGGCCTGGTGAAGATCGCGGTGACGTCGATGAGCGCCGGGTCCTCCACCGAGCCGGGCGGGTACTCGCACCCGGGTGAGGCGCAGGAGCAGTTCAGCGTCGCCGACCACCGCTCGCCCGCCGAGGTTGCCCGAACGCTCGAGGCGGCGGGGTACGAGCCGGTCTGGAAGGACGCGTTCCCGCTGACCGAGGTCGCGTCGCGGCCGGTGTAGACCGGCGTGATCGGGCGGTCTGGCGCGGGCGCGCCGACGTGTGCGCGGGCGGGTGTCACAGGCGGCGCCTAGGCTGGCTCGCATGAACGGGATCACCATCGTCGACGACCTCTCGGCGGACGCGGCGTCCGCCGCGGTGGCGGCGTTCGCGTCGTACGCGGACCGTGCCGGGCGCGCGGTCACCGTGTGTCCCGGCGGGGACCTGGAGGGGACGGTCGTGGTGTTCAGCGACCGGCCGCCGGCGCCCGGCTTGCTGGACGCGGTGACGGCCTGCCTCGACCGGGGCGGCGTCGTCGTCCTCGCCGGCCCCACGGTCGCCGCCTGGCGGGAGGGGACGGCGTTGCTCGACCGTGCGGGCGTCATGCCGCTCGGGCCGACTGTCCCGTACGAGCTGCGGGTCGGACCCGGCCCGCGAGCCGGCGACGTCGCCGACCGGATGGGCGGGGAGGTGCTCGTCCACGACGTGCTGCTGCGCGTCGACAAGGTCACCGACGACACCGAGGTACTGCTCACCGCCGCGTGGCAGCTGACCCAGCACCCCGTCGCCACGATGCGGCGCGGGGTCGGGACGCTGGCGACGTTCACCCTCACGCCTGCCGACCAGGTCGTGCAGCGGCTGCTGCTGCGGGTGCTGCGTTGCGCGGAGGGGGCGGCGGACGGGCCGGACGTGCGCGTCGGCATTCTCGGCTACGGCGCCATCGGCCACGAGCACAGCGCCGCCATCGCCGCGACGGCCGGCCTCTCGCTCGCGGCGGTCTGCGACCGCAATGCCTCACGCGTCGAGGCGGCGCATTCGCTGGCGCCGTCGGTGCGGACGTTCGCCGACGCGGACGCCCTGGTCGCCGACGACGGCGTCGACCTCGTCGTCGTCTCGACGCCGCCCGACACCCACGTCTCCTGGACGCTGCGCGCGCTGGAGGCCGGCAAGCACGTCGTCGTGGAGAAGCCGTTCTGCCTCACCGTCGCCGAGGCCGACGCGATGGTCGACCTCGCGGCGGCACGCGGCCTCGTCCTCGCGGTGTACCAGAACCGCCGCTGGGACGCCGACTTCCTTGCGCTGGAGCGGGTGGTGCGCTCGGGCGCGATCGGGGACGTGTTCCACCTGGAGTCGTTCGTCGGCGGGTACGGCCACCCGTGCAGCTACTGGCACTCCGACGAGGAGGTCAGCGGCGGCGCGATCTACGACTGGGGCAGCCACCACCTGGACTGGACCCTGCGGCTGATGCCGCAGCCCGTCGAGTGGGTCTCCGCCGCGACGCAGAAACGCGTCTGGCACGACGTCACCAACGCCGACCACAGCCGGGTGACCGTGCACTTCGCCGACGGCGCGGAGGCGGAGTTCGTCCACTCCGACCTCGCGGCGACTCCGAAGCCGAAGTGGTACGTCCTCGGCACGCGCGGCGCCGTGCGCGGGGACTGGCGGTACGAGTCGGTCGTCGCCCGCGACGCCGTCGGCAACCTCGCCGAGGATGCGTTGACGCCCGCCGAGTCGCCCGCGGCGCTGACCGTCTGCACGCCCGACGGCTTCGGCGGCGTGCACGAGCAGCGACTCGCCATCGCGCCGGCGCCCGCGCAGCCGTTCCACCGCGAGCTGGCCGACCGGCTGCTCTCCGGCCTGCCGATGTCGGTCACGCCCGAGGGGTCGCGCCGCAACATCGCGGTCATGGAGGCCGCGACCGCCTCCGCGCGCGAGGGTGGACGACCGGTGGAGGTCCGCGGATGACCGTCCGGTGGGGCGTGCTCGGCGCGGGGTGGATCGCGGAGCGGGCGATGCTCCCCGCGCTCGTCTCGGCCTCGGGCGCGGAGGTCGCCGCCATCGCGTCCCGCGACGCCGAACGCGCCCGCCGGCTCGCCGACCAGCACGGCGTCGCGACGGTGCACGGGACGTACGACGACCTGCTCGCGGACCCGTCTGTCGACGCGGTCTACGTTGCGCTGGCCAACGACGCCCACGCGCCGTTGTCGATCGCCGCTCTCGGCGCCGGCAAGCACGTGCTCTGCGAGAAGCCGTTGGCGCTCTCCGTGGCGGAGGTCGACACAATGACCGCCGCCGCGGCCGGCGCGAGCCGGCTGCTCGTCGAGGCGTCGTGGTACCGCTGGCACCCGCGCATGCGGCTGGTGGAGCGGCTGCTGCACGAGTTCGAGGCGCTCGGCCCGGTAACGTACGTCCGGGCGGGGTTCACGTTCGCCGGCGTGCCCGGCGGCAACTACCGACTCGACCCGGCCCTGGGCGGCGGGGCGCTGTACGACGTCGGGTGCTACGTCGTGTCGGCCGCGCTGGCGGCGTTCGGGACGCCGGCCCGCGAGGTGACCGCCAAGGCCACCCTCGGGCCGACCGGTGTGGACCTGACGACGGAGCTGACCGTGTCGTTCGACGGCGGCGAGGCGGAGCTGCGGTGCAGCATCGACGAGCCCGCGGGGCAGTCGTTCGTCATCGAGGGGGAGCGCGGCGGGCTGGAGGTGCGCGGCGAGCCGTTCACCGCGTGGGAGGGCGTCGACACGGAGATCTGGTTCAACAGCGTCGCCGGACGGCATCCCGAGCGGGTCCCCGCGGCGAACGCGTACCGGCTGATGGTCGAGCAGACCTCCGCCGCCATCGAAGGCGGCCCGGGGTGGGTCGTTCCGCTCGCCGCGTCGCGCGCGACGGCGGCGGTCCTCGACGCGGCGTTCGAGTCAGCGGCGGGCGGTACGCCCGTCGCCCTCTAGGGCGTATCTCCCAATCCGCTGATCTGCTGCGCGACGCCCAGCACGGCGCCTCGCGGCGTTGTCGTCGGCGCCGAGAGCGCTGCTCTCGACCCCTCCTCCGCCTGGCGATGCACCGCCCTGGACGCCGCTCGCGACGATCGCGGATTGGGAGACACGCCCTAG
>JAVEEC010000025.1 GCA_030840645.1 Frankiaceae bacterium | reverse complement strand
GACGGCGGCGGAGGGGTTCTCCCTCCGCCGCCGCGGTCCGTGCCGTACGGGCTGCCGCTCGGGTCAGACGGTCGCCGCCGCCCGCTCGGCCGGTGCCTGGTAGACGAGCTGGTCGGGCTTGCGGATCGCCAGGCCGAGGAACGCGGCCACGATCCCGAGGCCGAAGACCAGGACGCCGAGCCCGATCACGAGGTTCGCGACGTTCCAGGCCAGGGAGCTGGAGAGCAGCGCGGTCCGCAGCATGTCGCCCTGGAACGCGGTGGTGCGGTTCGGGTCGGTGCGGCCCAGCTGCGCGTACGACTTGCCGCCGGTCGTCTCCAGGGTGTGCTTCTTGATGACGTCGGCCTGGACCTTGGCGGTGGGGCCGTCGACCACGGCGACGTTCGGGCGGCTCGCGTCGGGCGGCGTGACGATGTGCTCGGCGCGGAGCTCGGCGCGGACCTGGGCCCGGCCGTCGAAGCCGCGGTAGACCATGTACGGCCCGCCGATGAGGAACGCGATGGCGGCGAGCAGCGTGACGGTGGTGGCGACGGTACGGATGCGGGTCATGTCCCGCTCCCTTCGGTTGTTTCCGGGCGCTTGGCGCTCCCGGGCTTCTGACAACGACGCTACGGACCGGGCACCGCCGCGAACGCGGTCCAAGGCACCGAAGGGACGGGACCATCGTCCCGACCTGGACGGGCCCCCCGGACGTACCGCCGCCGGGGCCGCCGACCTAGCCTCGGGCCATGACCACCGAGCTGATCCGCCCGCAGGCCCCGCCGGCCGCCACGTCGGTCGCCGACGTCATGGCGGTCGGGATCGTCACGGTGGCGCCCACCGACTCGCTCGCGTCCGCGTGGGAGCTGATGGCCCGCGGCGACATCCACCACCTCCCGGTGGTTCTCAACGACCGCTGCCTGTCGATCGTCGACGACCGTGCGGTCGCCGCCGCGCTGGCGAACCCGCTCGCCCGCCCGCGCCGGCGGGTCGCCGACGTCATGTCCCCACGGGTGCACTGCGTTCTCCCGGACACGCCGTTGCGGCGGGCGGCGGAGATCATGTGCAACGAGCGCGTCACCGCCGTGCCCGTGGTGGACGAGCACCTGCGGATCGTCGGGCTCGTCACCGACCGCGACGTCGTCGCCGCGGTCGCGGCCGGGAGGACGTGACCGTCAGTCGGTGCCGGGGTGCGCCTTGTCGTCGAGCACGCGGGCACCGTAGACGGCGGCCTGCGTACGGCGTTCCAGGCCGAGCTTCGCCAGCACGCTGGACACGTAGTTCTTGACGGTCTTCTCGGCGAGGAACATCCGCTCGCCGATCTGCCGGTTGGTCAGCCCCTCCGCGATGAGGTCGAGGATGCGCCGCTCCTGGTCGGTGAGCGACGCGAGTACCGGGTCCTCCTGCGGGGGCGTGCGGAGCCGTTGCAGCACCTGCGCGGTGACGGCCGGGTCGAGCAGCGAGCCGCCGGTGCCGACCCGGCGGATCGCGTCGACCAGGTCGTCGCCGCCGATGTGCTTGAGGACATAGCCGGACGCGCCGGCGAGGATCGCGTCGAACAGCGCGTCGTCGTCGGAGAACGACGTCAGCATCAGCACGTTCAGCGCCGGCATCGCGGACTTGAGGTCGCGGCAGAGCGCGACGCCGTTGCCGTCGGGCAGCCGTACGTCGAGCACCGCGACGTCCGGGCGCAGCGCCGGTACGCGGGCCAGCGCCTCCGCCACCGTGGCCGCCTCGCCGACCACCTCGATGTCGTCCTCGACGTCGAGCAGGTCACGTACGCCGCGGCGGACCACCTCGTGGTCGTCCACCAGGACGACGCGGACCGGGTCCATAGACTCTCCTCGTGAGCTCGCCGCTGCTGGACGTCATCCTCCCAGTCGCGTCCGACCTGAGCCTGCCCGTCGTGCTGGAACGGATCGTGGCCGCCGCGTGCGAGCTGGCGGACGCGCGGTACGGCGCGCTCGGCGTGCTCGCGGAGGACATGACGCTCGCGCAGTTCATCACCGTCGGCATCGACGCGGACACCATCGAGCGCATCGGCCCGCCGCCGGAGGGCCACGGCGTGCTCGGCCTGCTCATCCACGACCCGAAGCCGGTCCGGATGGACGACATCGGGCAGCACGAGTCCTCCCACGGCTTCCCGCCGCACCACCCGCCGATGCACTCGTTCCTCGGCGTGCCGGTGCTCGTCCGGGACACCGTCTTCGGCAACCTCTACCTCTCGGAGAAGCGCGGCGCGCCGCGGTTCACCCAGGAGGACGAGGACCTGGTGATCGGGCTCGCGGCCGTGGCCGGCGTGGCGATCGAGAACGCCCGGCTGCACGCGCGGGTCAGGGACGTCGCCGTCATCCAGGACCGCGAACGCATCGCCCGCGACCTGCACGACACCGTCATCCAGCAGCTCTACGCCACCGGGCTGAGCCTCACCGCGGCGCTGCGGATCACCGAGAAGCCGGAGGTACGGGACCGGCTCGCGCAGAGCATCGACGACCTCGACCGGACCATGCGGAGCATCCGTTCGACGATCTTCGCGCTGGAGGCGGGGGACCGCGAGGACAGCCGCGGGCTGCGCGCGGACATCGTGAAGCTGGTGTCGCGCAGCGAGAACGCGCTCGGGTTCGCGCCGCGGCTGACCCTCGACGGGCTGGTCGACACGCTCGTCCCCGACGGCATCGCCGACCACCTCGTCGCGGCGCTGCGCGAGTCGCTGTCCAACGTCGCGAAGCACGCGCACGCCCGCCGCGTCGACGTCGAGGTCCGGGTCGCCGGCGGGCTGGCGGTGGTGGCCGTCACCGACGACGGCGTGGGGCTGCCGGACGTACGCCGCGACGGCAGCGGCCTGCGGAACCTGCGGGAGCGTGCCGCGGCGCTCGGCGGGGAGTTCACCGTCGAGCGCCGGGACATCGGGGGCACCCTTGCGACCTGGCGGGTGCCGCTGGAGCGCCCTACGTCACCACCATCGCGGTGACCATCCCGAACATGCCGTTCGCGTTCTCCGCGTGGCTGAGGATGTGGCAGTGCCAGGCCCACACACCGGGCACGTCCGCCTTGACGAGCACCGTGTAGCGCTCGCCCGGCGCGACGACCAGGGTGTCGACGCGGTACGGCTGCGGCACCGGGT
>JAVEEC010000015.1 GCA_030840645.1 Frankiaceae bacterium | reverse complement strand
GCGGTGCGGCAGAGCTGCTGCGCGACGATGCCCTGCAGCGCACCGGCGAGCTGCACGCGGACCTGCTGCTGCTGGTGCGCGGGGAACACGTCGATGATGCGGTCGATCGTCTGCGCCGCGTCCTGCGTGTGCAGGGTGGCGAAGACCAGGTGGCCGGTCTCGGCCGCGGTCAGCGCGACGGAGATGGTCTCCAGGTCCCGCATCTCACCGACCAGGATGATGTCCGGGTCCTGGCGCAGGACGTGCTTGAGGGCGTTCTGGAACGAGTGCGTGTCCTCCCCCACCTCGCGCTGGTTGACCAGGCAGCTCCGGTGGTGGTGGAGGAACTCGATCGGGTCCTCGACCGTCATGATGTGGTCCTTGCGCTGCCTGTTGGACAGGTCGAGCAGCGAGGCCAGCGTGGTCGACTTGCCGGAGCCGGTCGGGCCGGTGACGAGGACGAAGCCGCGGGGCAGCATCGCGAAGTTCGCGGCCGCCGGCGGGATGCCGAGCGTCTCCAGCGGCTTGATCTCGTACGGGATGAGGCGGAACGCGCCGCCGACAGCGTCGCGCTGGCGGTAGATGTTCGTGCGGAACCGCGCCTTGCCAGGAACGGCGTAGGCGAAGTCGAGCTCCAGCTCCTCCTCGAACCGCTCGCGCTGCTTCTGCGTGATGATCGCGTACAGCATCTTCTGCAGCCCTGGCGGCGTGAGGACGGGGTACTCGTCCAGCGCGATGAGGTGGCCGTTGACCCGGATCGTCGGCTTGGCACCGGCGGTCAGGTGCAGGTCGGAGCCGCCGCTCTCCAGCACGCGGACCAGCAGGTCGTTGAGGAAGATGCCCTCCTCGCGGCTGTCCTCCTCGATCGCCGTGCGGGCCGGTGCCGTCTCGGTGACGTCCTGGAACCGCTCGTCGCCCGGCAGCGGCGTCGCGAACGACGACAGGGTCGCCGTGGGGGCCGGAGCCGCGGCAGGAGCCGGAGCCGGCGGCGGGGGGGCAGCCGCCGGCTCCGAGTAGGTCTGGGCGGGGGGCGCGTCGGGCCGCCACTGCGGGTCGAGGGGCGTCAGGACCCCGGGGGCCGTCTCCGGTGCCGCGCCGGCCGGCGTACCGGCCTGAGCATGCGTGTCCACGTACTGCGCCTCCTCGGCTGAAACTTCGTGACGTGCAGTTCGGATCGGCTGTCGCCGGCCGTTGCTTGAGCCGAATGGCGCAGGCAGCGCCTCAGCTCACGGTTCCCTGAACCTCGCCGAACGTGTACCTCGCGTACGAGGACTGCACCGGGTCGAGGTAGAACGGCGGCGGCGAGTACCGCAGCCGGTTGTCGTAGCTGTAGTCCTTGACGTAGCCCGAGTCGATGCCGCTGCTGTCGAACGTGCCGACCGCACCGCGGAACTTCTGCGAGATCGCGCCGAACACGTGCAGCGTCCCGAGCGGGTTGCCGATGTGGTACTGCTGCACGCCGAAGCTGTGCAGCAACGAGATCATCGCCGCGTTGATGACCGGGCTGGACCAGGTGCCGCCGGTGGGGCGGGCCAGGTTGGTGCCGTTGCTGCAGCCGTTCGAGTCCGTCGAGCTGCAGCTGATGGGGTGGTACACCTCGACCGAGTTGTTCGCGATCAGGCCGAGCGCGTCGGTGCCCGCCGCGCCGCCGGCGTAGGTGATGTTGTCGACGATGACGACATTGTTGTCGGCGGAGATGGTGACCCGGCCGGCCAGCGTCCCGTCCACGAACACGTTGCCGTTGCGGCAGTTGTAGAGGCCGAAGCTGGTGTTGTAGTCGCCCGACTGCGGGTAGCCGATGGCGGCGCTGTAGATGCCGCCGTTGTTGCAGTTGCTGGCGGAGGACGACGGCGACGACTGCGTGCTCGGGACGTTCTGCACGACGATCACGTTGTTGTTCGGCACCGGGATCGTCTGCGCGGCAGTGATCGGCGCCGTGCCGCAGCCCGGGTTCAGCGAGAGGCTGTACGGGCTGGTGACGGTCATCGTGCCGCCGCTGTTGAACTTGATGCGCGTCGGGCCCGTGTAGAGGCAGCCGGGCGTGCCGATCGCGGTCGCGGGCACGACCTGGGCGGCGATCGCCGCGTTGTTCGGCGGCAGGTCGACCTTCGACGCGAACGCGATGCCCTTCGCGAACGTCGGGTTCGCCGAGCCGTTCGCGCGGTAGCAAGCGGACGCGGCGGGCACCGTGTTGCCGACGGGCGCGCAGTTCGGGTACGCCGTGGACACCGGGCCGTTGAACGTCGGGTTGCCGCTGATCAGCATGGCGTCGTTCGTGTGCAGCGGGCCGTTGAACGTGTCGCCGGCCACGAACGTGATGTCCTTGCAGATGCTGGTGCGGTTCGGGTTGTCCCAGTAGTGGCGCGTGCACTGCGTCTGCGCGGTCTGGTTGTTCTGGCCGAAGTAGACGGGGTTGGCGGGGTCGACCGCCTCGATGTCGGAGAAGTACAGGAAGTCGCCGAAGCCGACGCGCCGCAGCACCTCCTGCACGGTCCGCGTCACCCCGCGCGAGCGGCCGGTAGCGGTGACCGTGATGGTGCCGTTGACCGGCGTCGTCGCGGTGTTGACCTCGTAGTGGTACATCGGGCAGTTGACCGGCGTCGGGACCGACGAGCACTGGCCGCCGTCGCCGTCGTTCGAGCCGGGGATGGTGACCCAGCCGGGCGTCGTCGAGGAGTTCCAGGAGCAGGGGTTCGACCCCGTCGTCGGCTTGCGCATGGCGACGTTGGTGCAGTCGATCGACTGCCAGTAGGTGTTGTTCTGGTTCAGCCTGGCCAGGTAGTCGTCGACGCCGGCCTGGGCGGCCGCGAGGGACGAGTGGAAGTGCTGGTCACGGCGTGACGTCTTGACCGACATCAGGGTGTACTCGGCCAGGGTCGCGACGATGAGCGTCAGGACCAGGCCGAAGCCGATGACGAGGACCATCGCGAAGCCGTCGTCGTTGCCGGCGCGGATGCGCCGCATGCGATTCACGAGCACGAGAGATCCTTAGGGCGAGGCCGTGGCTGACGGGCGGACACTGGTGTCGGAGTTCGGCATCTGGACGCGGTTGGTGACCGTCGTCGGGGCGTTGGTGTAGCCGGTCGGCGTGTCGACCTTGACGGTGATGTCGACGGCGTCGATGTCGGCGAGGGCTGACGCCCCGACGGTGCCGTTGGTCGCGAACGGCACGGCGGCGCCGTTGACGTCGTAGAACGTGAACATCGCCGGGCTGACCGGCCAGACCACGCCGCGGACCAGCGTGCGGGTGGTGACCGGGCAGGTCGGCCCGGGCGTGCAGTACGTGTAGTTCGGCGCGGAGCCCGCGTCCGGCTTCTGCAGGGTCTGGACCAGCGTGCCGGTGTTCGTCGCCGGGTCGAGGGTCGTGGCGAACGTCACGATCGTCGGCCCGGCGCCCGAGTTGTCGATGTTGCCGTAGAAGGTCACCGACGTCGTCGACGCGGCGGTCACGGCGCTCGACCCGGAGATCGACCCCGTGCAGGTGAGGCAGCCGTACTGCAGCTGCGACGGCTGGATGGCGGTCCGCAGCGTCTTGCTCATGGCCTCGAGAGCCACCCGCGCGCCGTCGGTGTTGCGCTGGCGGGTCGCCGTGATGCCGGTCTGGCGCTGGGCGAAGACGGTCGTCGTCGCGACCAGGCCGCCGATCAGCACGAACAGCGACGTGACGACGAGCAGCTCGGGCAACGTCGTTCCCGCGTCGTCGCCGTCGCGGCGGAGGCGGTGGCGGAGTGCGCGCATCACTAGTTCACGCTCGCAGTCACGGAGGAGGTCCCGACGGTGCGGGGGTCGTTGGGGCTGGCCGGCCACGAGGTCTTCGGCGTCTTGGCCAGCACCTTGTAGGTCCAGGTGCCGTACGGCAGCGACGCCGAGGCGTAGCCGTTCACGTCGGTGACGACAGGGAACGTGAGGACCGAGCCGGCATTGCTGAAGCTGAGCGGGTCGTCGACGGGGCCCGGGCAGCCGTTGTCGACGGCGTGGACCGCGATGACGGTCGCGCCGGCGACCGGGACCGTGCCCTTCATGACGCGGACCTGGACGCCGCCCAGCGGGACGCTGGTGCTGCCGGTGCCGCCGGGCGCCGTGGTGACCGCGGCGGCGCGGGTCGCGCCCGGCCAGTACGCGGTGCCGTTGCCCTGGACCGCCGAGGGGTCGGAGTCCATGCAGTCGCCGGCCCACACCTGGAGGCCGTCGTTGTACGGCCAGACGTTCGTCAGCGTGCGCGACGCCGCGGTGCCGGGGACGGCCATCCGGCCGCTCGGCGGGATGACGGTGTTGCCGACGCTCAGGGGGACGTTCAGCGGCACCGGGAACGTCGCCGAGGCCGGCGTCAGCGTGACGTTGAGCGACGCGGCCAGGTCGTACGCGAAGTTCGCGGGGGTCGCGGCACCGGCGGTGACGGTGACGTTCTGCGTGGGCGCGGGCGCCCACGTCGTCGAGGTGTACCCGGCGGTGTTGACGGTGACGCTGTACGAGCCCGGCGCGAGGAAGGCGAAGAACGCGCAGCCGTCCTCGGCGGTGACCTGGGTCGACGTGCCGGACGGGCCCGACGCGGTGATCGTGTGGCCTTCGAGTGGGGCGCCGTTGCGGTCGATCAGCTTCGACCGGATGTGGCCGGTGGTCGTCGTGTACGTGCCGAGCGGGGGCGTCAGGAGCGTGTTGTCGACGACCGGGCCGCCGGTCATGCCGGTCCAGGCCACGGTGACGGTGACGTGGAGGTACTGGAGCTGGCCGGACGCGCCGCCGTCGCACGGGCTGGACGCGGCACCCTGCGACTGCCAGGCGGACGTGCGCCGGACGGTGTACTGCACGCCGTCGACGTTCAGCGTCTGGCCCGCGGTGCCGCCGGGGAGCGGGTTCGGGTTGAGGACCAGGCCGGCCTGGACGGCGCGGGGCCCGACGTTCTTCGAGTAGAAGGCGTTGCGCGTGATCTCGAGCTCGCGCGCCGCGAGGTTGGACGCGGCGACGCGGTTGCGGTTCTGGCGGGTGCTCTTGATCGACGTCGTGAGGACGCCGAGCACCGCGGCGAAGATGAGGCCGAGTACGACCAGCGCGGCCATCATCTCGACCAGCGAGAAGCCGCCGTCGGACGACTGCTCGCCCGGCTCTTCAGGAACGCGTGTCACGTGACCCCTTGTCTCGGTACCTGGCTTCACCGCTAGTTCGTCGGACGAGTGGTGACCCGCCTTTAGGTCCGGCTCCGTGCTGACCGCCCGCGGCCGGGGGCGGCGAACTGCGCGCGGGGGGTCGGGGCTAGACGACGACGCGGAGGATCTCTTCCAGGCTGGTGTGGCCGAGGAGGACCTTGGACATGCCGTCGAGGCGCAGCGTCTGCATGCCCTGCTCGCGGGCGACGCGGCCGATCTGGTCGGCGGAGCCGCGCTCGACGGCGAGGCGTTCGACGTCCTCGGAGACGGTCATGACCTCGTGCAGCGCCATCCGGCCCTTGTAGCCCGTCTTGGAGCACGCGGAGCAGCCGACCGGCCGGTACAGCGTCGGGACCGGCTCGCCGGACTCCCACGGGAACCGCGCGTGGACGAGCGACTCCTCGGACGGCTGGTACGCCTCCTTGCACTTCGGGCAGAGGCGGCGCGCGAGGCGTTGCGCGAGCACGCAGTCGAGCGCCGAGCCGACGAGGAACGGCTCTATGCCCATCTCGATCAGCCGCGTGATCGCGGAGGGCGCGTCGTTGGTGTGCAGGGTCGAGAGCACGAGGTGTCCGGTCAGGGCGGCCTCGATGGCGATCTGGGCCGTCTCGTGGTCGCGGATCTCACCGATCAGCACGATGTCGGGGTCGGAGCGCAGGATCGAGCGCAGCGCCGCGGCGAACGTCAGCCCGGCCTTCTGGTTGACCTGCACCTGGTTGATGCCGGGGAGGCGGTACTCCACCGGGTCCTCGACCGTGATGGTGTTGCGGTCGGGGGTGTTGACGATGTTCAACGTCGCGTACAGCGTCGTCGACTTGCCCGAGCCGGTGGGGCCGGTGACGAGGATCATGCCGTACGGCTTGGTGAACGATTCCTCGTACCGCGTGAAGTTGTTCTCCATGAAGCCGAGGTCGGCGAGGCGCAGCATCGCGGTGGAGTTGTCGAGGATTCGCATGACGACCTTCTCGCCCCACACGGTGGGGAGGGTCGCGACGCGGAGGTCGATCTTCTTGCCGTTCGCGGTGACGGACATGCGGCCGTCCTGCGGGATGCGGCGTTCGGCGATGTTGATGTCGGACATGATCTTGAGCCGCGAGATCACGCCGGACTGGATCGTCTTCGGCGAGCGCATGATCTCGTGCAGCACGCCGTCGATGCGGAACCGCACCCGCATGTCGTGCTCGGCCGGCTCGATGTGGATGTCCGACGCGCGGTCCTGGATCGCCTGCGTGATGAGCAGGTTCACGAACTTCACGATCGGCGCGTCGTCGACGATCTCCTTCACGCGGGACAGCTCGTCGTGCTCGTCGAGCACGTCGAGGGTCGCGGTGAGGTCGTCGATATCGGTGTCCATGCGGTGCAGGCGGTTGATGGCGTTGACGACGTCGGCCTTGGTGGCGACGACCGCCTTGACCTCGTAGCCGGTGATCGAGCGGAAGTCGTCCATCGCGAACACGTTCGCGGGGTCGGCCATCGCGACGACGAGGCGGCCTTCCTCGAACCCGACCGGCAGCGCGGTGTGCCTGCGGGACACGGCGTCCGGGACGAGCGACGCGGCGGACGCGTCGATCGGGAACTCGGTGAGGTCGACGAACTGCAGCCCGATCTGCTGCGCGAGGGAGGCGACGAGCTGGCTCTCGGTGACCATGCCGAGCTCGACGAGGACGCGGCCGAGCGACTTGCCGACGCGCTGCTGCTCGCCGACCGCCTGCTGGAGCTGGTCGGAGGTCAGCAGCCCGCCCTCCAGCAGGATGTCGCCGAGCTGCTTCACGGCCGGTGCCTCCGGGCGGTCGTCACGGGTGTCGTCTCACTCTTCGGCGGCGCGGGCCGGTCGCTGAACTGACGGGCGATCGCGACCAGCCTTACCGGGTGCACGATGCGGCCTTTGTCCCCACGCCGGCCAGCGCGGGCGGCGGCGGGCCGAACGCCGCCGTCGCCAGCGTGACGGCGCAGCCGGCGTCGTTCGCCGTCCCGCGGCGCAGCAGCCAGCCGGTGAGGTCCCATACCGCCGCGGAACGGGGCGAGCCCGGCACGGCGAGCCGCTCGACCTGCGCGCGGACGGCGGCGCTCCCGCCGGGGCGCCCGGCGGCGTCGAGGACCTCGGCGTAGAGCGTGACGAGGAACGGCCGCCGGTCCTGGCGCGGCCGCACGATCTCGTAGGCACGGTCGGGGGCGGTGGGGTCGCCGAGCAGGGCGAGGACCGTGAGGCGGCGCAGGGCAATGCCGGCGTCGACGCCCGCCAGGCCCGCGGTCTCGTCCGCGGCCTGCCGGGCGAGCCCGGCGGGCAGGGTGAGGCGGCCGTCGGCGACGGCGACGTTGAGCACGGCGGTCCCGACGCGGGCGTCGGGCAGGGTCTCCGCGTCGAACGCGGCGCGGGCGGCGTTCGCGTCGCCCGGCCTGACCCGGCCGACGGCGGCGCGGACGTTGCCGTCGAGCGCCGCGGCGCCGAGGCCGAGGCAGAGCAGGACGGCGAGGACAGCGACAGGAGCCCGGCGGGTCGTCGCGCGGCTCGCGGTGGCGCCGAGGCCACCGGCCGTCACGGCGACCAGGGCGGGCAGGGCGGCGTACGCGGTGTCGAAGTCGACGAACGCGTGCGCCATCAGCACGAGGGCGGCGGCGGCGAGGCCCAGCGGAGCGAACTCGTTGCGGCGCAGCGCTTCCCGGCTCCGTTGCAGGCACGCCAGGGCAGCGCACGCGACCGCGACGGCGAGCGCCAGGCCGAGCGGGAGGCCGCCCTCCGCGAACGCCTGGAGGAGCCCGTTGTGCGCGTACGGCGATCCCTGCATCCCGGCCGGGAGGTGGTCGAGCGCGGCGGTGCGGTAGCCGCCCGCGCCGGTGCCGGCGAGCGGGTGCTCGGCCGCGGCGGCGGGCGGCGGCGACGGCCCCGAGGGCGACCCAGGCGAGGACGAGCAGGCCGAGCGTCGCGCGGCTGGTCGAGAGGACGACCCCCGCGCCGCAGAGCGCGAACGCCGCGCCGCCCGCGAGGGCGACGTAGCGCCGGCCGAATAACGCGGCGGCGCCGCCCGCGAGCGCGCCGGCGGCCGACCAGGCGGCGAACTGGTTGTGCCAGTAGAACGTCCCGATCATCGGCCGCCCCGGGTCGCCGCCGCCGAGCCAGGGAACGGCCGCGGCGTGCACCTGGTGGACCCCGAGCGCGGCCACGGCGAGCAGGACGGCGGTGCGGCGGGCCGGGGTGCCGGCGTACGCCTGGACGGTCACGAAGAGCAGCGCGGCGTACGTCCAGAGCGCGACGTCGCCCGCGCCCGCCCAGCCGCGCGGCGACGCGACGCAGGACGCGACGGTGACGAGCGGCACAGCGGCGGCGACGGCCCAGGCGCGGCGGGCGACGGTGCGGTCAGGCCGGAGGACGAGCAGCGCGGGGACGAGCGTCGCGAGCCCGATGACGAGCGCGCCGGCGTCGCGGCCCCCGCCGCGGACGGAGACGGCGACGAGGCCGAGCCAGGCGAGCGCGAGCGCGGCAGCCGGGACGACTTCCGTACGGAGGCGGCTCGGCGACGCGGGAGAGGCGGCGGGGGGCGCGTCCGCCTCGGGAGTCACGTCGAGGGTCACCCGGGGTGCATCGGCCGAATGGGCTAACGCCTTTACGAGAGGACTTCGACGTAGCGCGCGGCGACGGCGTCCCACGAGTACCGCTCGGCGGCGTACGCCTGCGCGGCGGCGCGGCGCGCGGCGATCTCTGCGGGCGGCAGCACGACGACCGCGCGCAGCAGCGCCGCCAGCCCTGTGGCGTCGGTGAAGAACTCGCCGTGCGGGCCGACCACTTCGCGGTTCTCCGGCGTGTCCATCACCAGGCAGACGTTGCCGGCGCCGAGCGCCTCGATCAGCGCCGGGTGCGTGCCGCCGACCTCCGTCGCGTGGACGTAGCAGAGCGCGTTGGCCTGCAGGCCGCGGTACCCGTCGCCGAACACCGGGCCGGGGAGGACGGCGTTCGCCGCGGCGGCCGCGCGGACCTCGGCGTCGATGCCGTCGTCGTACGTCGCCTCCCCCAGCATGACCAGCGGCACGCCGACGCCGGACGCGGCATGGGCGGTGGCGACGAGGACGGGGTTGTTCTCGCGCTCCCAGCGGGAGACGTAGAGCGCGTACCGGTCCGGCTCGACCGGGGTCTCCTTCGGCACGGGGACGCTGCCGCGCGCGACCCGGTCGGCGCCGTACGGGATCATCACGGAGTCGGTGTCGTGGCGGACGCGGTAGTACGTCCGCACCTCGTCCGCGTCGGTCACCAGCACCGAGGCGAGGCGGACCGAGAGCCACTCCCCCATCCGGTACCACGCGCGCCCCGCGACGCCCCACTTGCCGCGCCGCCACTCGAGGCCGTCGACGTTGAGGACCACCCGCCGTCGGGCCAGCCGGAGGAACGGCAGGACCGGCGCGTTGGCGGCGTTGCACATCACCACGTCGCGGATGCGGGTCCGCGTGACGAGGTGCAGCGCCGACAACGCCGTGTGCACGATCGTGTCGAGGTACTTGCTGCGGAGTGTCGGCAGCGTGACCAGCGTGACGCCGCGCCACTGCGTGCCGGCGGTGGCGTAGTGGCTACGGCAGTAGACCGTGACGGGGATGCCGCGCTCGACGAGCCGCAGCGCGAGGTTCTCCGCGAACGTCTCGAACCCGCCGTAGTTCGCGGGGATGCCCCGCGTGCCGACGATCGCGACGCCGCGGGTCAGGCGTTCCTGCCTCCCCCGCGAACGGACCCCGCGCCGTCGCGGCGTGAGGCCCGCCGCTGCCAGCAGCGGGACGCCGTGCAGCATGACGATCCGCGCGACGCGGAGCTCGAGACCGCCGAGCCCCGGCGCGATCAGCACGTCGACGCCCGCGCCGGAGAGCGCGCCCGCGAGCCGGCCGGCCTGTTCGTGCGACAGCGCGCCGTCGGGCACCACGAGGCCGTCGAGGCGTTGCGCGTGCGCGCGGGCGACGACGTTCTCCGGGGCGGTGTCGAGCGGCAGCGTCCCGACGACGCGGAACGGCGCGCCCGGCGCCCGCGTCAGGTCGCCGGCGAGGCGGCGCGCGGCGAGGTCGTCGCCGAGGACGGCGTACCGCTCCAGGAACATCCCGAACGGCACCAGCGCCCTGCGCACCGCACGGAGGGCGCGGCGTACGGCGACGCCGCCGACCATCAGCCCCAACGTCACCAGGCCGACCCACGCGCGGGACAGGTCGCCGCCGGTGACGGCGTTGCCGAGGACCAGCGCGGCGCCGACGAGCAGCGCGGCCTGGAACGACTCACCCGCCAGCGTCACCCCGCGCCGCAGCACCGCGCGCCGGTACAGCCCGCTCGCGCGCGCGGCCAGCACCCACGCGACGACGACCGCGACCGAGGCGACCCGGTAGCGGGTCGCCAGCGCGGCCGGGACGCGCACGCCCTCGAACCGGAGCCGGTAGGCGACCAGGCACGCGACCAGCGCGACGGCGGCGTCCAGCACGACGAGCGGCGCGTCCGAACGACGGCGCAGGCGCAGGGCGGACGGCACGTTCGCGAGCCTAGGGCAGGCGGCGGCTCACGAAGACGACCGAGTCGTGGATGCCGTACGCCGCGTCGCGGCGTTGCGCGACGTGCGCGGTGGTCGCGAACCCGCTGCGTTCCAGGTCGGCGAACAGGTCCACGCCGAACGTGCGGTACGCCAGGATGCGGCCGCGGATCGGGTCGCCGTGGTACTCCGGCTCCATCAGGTGCACGTCCTCGGCGCCCGAGGTGTCGACGCGGGTCAGCGTCGGGCGGTCGTAGAAGAACGGCACCGTGAACACGTGCCGCCCGCCCGGCCGCAGCACCCGGTGGATCTCGCGGAACGCCGCGTCCGGCCGCCGGACGTGCTCCAGCACGTCCTCGGTGACGAGGACGTCGAACGACCCGTCGGCGAACGTCAGCCGCTCCAGATCCTGGCAGGTCGCCTGCGGCCCGAGGGACGCGCCCGGCTCGACGCCGGGCTCGTAGTCGCTGCTGCTGAACCCCGGGTAGCCGCGCAACGACGCCGACAGCGCGTCCCTGCCGTCCGTCGTGTGCAGCAGGGTCGACGTCCGCCGCACGGCATCCGCCGCCGTCGGCGCGGAGGGGTCGAGCGCGTCGCGGATCACCAGCGCGACGTGCCGCTTCCGCGACACGCTCCGGCAGCGGACGCAGGCCAGCCCCTCGCGGTAGCTGTCGCCGTAGAGCTGCAGGAAGACGGAACGCCGCCCGCAGATCGGACACCGCCCGACGGCGTGCTCCCTGGCGCGGCGCAGCGCCGTCCACGCGGTCGCGGCCCTCATCCGATCGCCCGCACCACGGCGTACGGGTCGCCGTCCGGGAGCGCGGCCCGCTTGGCGCGGACGTGCCCACGAAGCCGCCACGCATCCGCGACGCCGGCCGCCCACGCGCCGGGGTGGCCACGGCGGACCGCGTAGAGCAGCGCCACCTTCGCCTGCCGCGCGGCCAGCAGCGGCAGGCGGGTCAGCAGCGCGCGGGGCGGGAGGTTCGCCGCCCAGGTCAGCAGCTCGTTGCGGACGAGCAGCCGGACGTGGCGCGCCGAGAAGTGGCCGAGCGTCGCGCCGCCCTCGTGGGCGACGCGGGCGCGCGGCTCGTACGCCGTCCGCCACCCCGCGCGCACCAGCCGGCAGCCGAGGTCGACGTCCTCGAGGTAGGCGAAGTACGTCTCGTCCAGCCCGCCCGCCGCGTCGAGCGCGGACCGCAGGTAGAACGCCGCGCCGCCGCACGGCGCGAAGCAGGTGCCTGCGTCCTCGTATGCCGCGACCGGTGAGCCGCGGCCCCGGTCGCGCGCGCCCGACCACCAGCCGACCTCGACGCCCGCGCTGTCGACGCGGGTCGGGTCGTTCGCGTCGACCATCAGCGAGGCGACCGCGCCGACGCCCTCGGCGAACGCCGCGAGGCCGTAGGCGACCCACCCCGGGTCGGGCACGGCGTCGTTGTTGAGCAGCGCGACGACGTCCGCGGTCGACGCGGCGATGCCGGCGTTGACCCCCCCGGCGAAGCCACGGTTGGCGGGCAGCACGATGACCTCGACGCCGGGGAACGACGCGCGCAACATCGCCGCCGTGCCGTCGGCGGAGCCGTTGTCGACCACGATCACGCGGCTCGGCGGCGTCGTCTGCGCGGCGAGCCCGGCGAGGCAGCGCGGCAGCAGGTGGGCGCCGTTCCACGTCGGGACGACGACGTCGACGTTCATGCGGCGCCGAACAGCGCGCGCCGCTTCTCGCGCATCCGGCCGCGCAACCGCCACGCGGTGCGCAGGCCGGGTATCGAGGTGCGCTCGCGCAGCAGCACGCCGGCGACGACGACGATGTCGCGCGCGGCGCGCGCGAGCGGCCTGCCCGGGCGGCGGCGGCCGTACTTGAACGCGATCAGGAACCGGTTCTGCACGCCGAGCGAGTTGGCGAACGCGCTCGTGGTCCTGCTGGTCCCGGCCGAGCCGCGGGCATGCCAGCCGGCGGCCGCAGGGACGACGTACGAGGGCACGCCGAGCACCGCCGCGCGCAGCCCGAGCTCTGCGTCCTCGCGGTAGGCGAAGAAGTCCTGGTCGAACAGCTCGCCGGTCGCGGCGACGATGCGCTCGTACGCCGCGCGGGGCACCAGCAGGCAGGCGCCGGTGAGGCCGGGCACGAGGGCGGGCTGGGTCGGCGCGGCCGATGCCGGCTCGCCCTGGCGGTCGTCGAGGTGCCGCGCCGTCGCGGTCCAGCGGATGCCGGCGCTGTCGATCGTCCCGTCCGGGTCGAGCCCGGGCCGGGTGGCGCCGAGCAGCAGCGGCCCGGCGAGCACCGCGCGGCCGGCCGCGTACGCCGCCAGCCCCGCCACGGCGTCCGGTGCGAGCCGCACGTCCGGGTTGAGGACGAGGACGGCGTCCGCGCCGGCCGCGAACAGCGCGGCGGCGTTGGCGTTCTGGCCGCCCGCGAAGCCGAGGTTGGCGTCGTGCGCCACGACCTCGCCGTCCCCGCCAAGCAGGCTACGTACCGCGTCGCGCTCGGTGCCGGTGGCGTCGTTGACGAGGACCCGGGTCGCGTGGACCGGCGGCACCTGCGCCCGCACACCGTCGAGGGTGCGCGCCAGCACGTCGAGGCCGCTGTGGTGGTACACGACCGACACGGCGACCCTCGTGTGCTGCACGGGCGGACGCTACCGCCTTCCCGCCGCCCGACTTCGCGGACCGCTAGGTTCGGGTGCCGTGCAGATCGTGGCCCTGACGCCGTACGTGCCGTACGCCGGCGTCGCGCACGCGGGCGGGCTGTTCCTGCACCACTACGTCACGGCGGTCGCCCGCGAGCACGACGTGACGCTGGTCGCGCCCGACGACGCGGCGAACCGCGCCGCCGCGGATGCCCGGCCGGCGGGGACCGCACTGCACCTGGTCACGATGCCGCCCGTCCCCACGGCAACGCTGCGCCGCCGGGCCTGGAACCTGCGCAACTTCCGGCAGGGGCTGACGCCCGGCTGGCAGTTCCTGCGGGCGTACCGCGCCGACCCGGCTGTCCGCGCCGCCGTCGCGCGCGCCCACGTGGTCGAGCTGCACTGGGGGTACCTGCTGCCGCTCGCCGGCGACGTACGCCGGTGGGCGCCGCGGACACCGCTCGCGTGCTTCGGCCACGACGTCGTGTCGCAGGCGACCGCGCGCCGGGCCGTGCTGGAGCCGGACCCGTTGCGGCGCTGGAAGGCGCGGCTGCTGGCCGGCCGGGTGGCGCGCCAGGAGGCGGCGTTGCTCAACGACTGCGACCACGCGTTCTACTTCTCCGCGAACGACGTCTCCCTGCTGCGCGCGCACGGCGTCACGACCCCGCTGTCGGTCGTGGCGCCGTACCTCGACCTGCCGTCGCCGCCGGTCGGTCCCGCGGCGGCGACGCGCGTGCTGTTCGTGGCGGCGTTCGGGCGGCCGGACAACGTCGAGGCCGCGCGCTGGCTGCTGGAGGAGGTCTGGCCGCGCGTCGCGGTTCCCGGCGCCGAGCTGGTGCTGGCGGGCGCGGACCCGCCGGCCGGCCTGGCGCGGCCGGGCGTCGTCGTCACGGGGTACGTGCCCGACCTCGACCCCTGGTACCGCTCCGCGCGGGTCGTCGTGGCGCCGCTGCTGTCGGGCGCGGGGCTGAAGTTCAAGGTGCCGCAGGCGATGGCGTACGGCCTGCCGGTCGTCGCGACACCGGTCGCGGCCGAGGGCGTCGTCGAGGAGTCCGGGCCGGAGGTGTTCGGGGCGGTGACCGACGACGCGGCGGCGTTCGCGCGCGCGATCGGCGACCTGCTCGCGGGCGACGCCGCGACGGTCGGCGCGCGGGCGCGCGCCTGGGTGACGGCGCGCTACGACTTCCCGGCAACGGTCCGCGACGTGCTCGCGACGTACGAGCGGCTAGCGCCGTAGCGCGCGGCTCCTGTCGAGCCGCCCCGAGCAGGCGTCGAGGACGCCGCGCAGCATCGCGTACGCGCGCCACCGCTGGTCGGGGTCGCGGGCGTGCCGCAGGTGCCCGGCCGCGAGGCGCAGCACCGACCGCGCGATGTCCGGCCGCCCCGCGCGACGGGCGAAGCGGGTGAGGTTGCGCGCCTGGAGGTACGGCGGCGCGAACGACGGCTGCTGCCACGCCCGCGCCGCCGGCACGACGACGACCCGGCCGCCCGCCTGGCGCAGCCGCCACAGCAGGTCGAGCTCCTCGACGTAGAGGAAGTACGACTCGTCCAGCCAGCCCGCGGCCGCGACCGCGTCGAGCCGCAGCAGCAGGCAGGCGCCGTCGAGCCAGTCCACGTCGTACGGCGGCCGCCCGGACCAGGCCGCTATCGGCTCGCCCTGCCCCACGTGCTCGGGCGGCGCGGTCAGCAGGCCGCCCGCCGACCACACCACCTCGGGGCGGTCGCGGTACGCCAGCAGCGGACCGGCCGCGACGACGTCGCCGGTCAGCGCCGCGCCGAGCGCGGCCACCGCGCCGCCGTCGAGCAGGACCTCGTGCGTCACGAGAAGTGCAGTGTCGCAGCCGGTCTGGGCCAGGCGGCGCAGGCCGGTGTTGGCGGCGGCGGCGTACCCCAGGTTGGCCGCCTGCTCGATGACCTCGACGCCCGGCCACGCCTCGCGGATCGCGGGGGCGGAGCCGTCGCCGGAGGCGTCGTCCACGAGGACGACGCGGTCCAGCGGCGCCGCGAGCAACGCGTGCAGCGTGTCGGAGACGCCCGGCCAGTTCCGGTGGTGGACGACGACCGCGCCGGTCCGCTCAGGCATGGCCGCGCGCCGCCCTGGCGGCCGTGGCGACCAGCCGTCCGGTGTCGCGCAACGACCCCCGGTCCGCCACCGCGAGCACCGCGGCCGTCGCGACGACAGCGACCGCACCCCCCGCCACGACGCCCGCGACGCCGCCCGGGCGGTCCGCGACGTACCGCCCGGCGACCGCGCCGGCGGCGGCCGCCAACGTGGGTACGACGAGCCCGGCGAGCAGCGGCGTACCCGCGTGCCTGCGCACCGCGCGCGACAGGACGGCGGTCTCGACCACGCAGGCCGCGAGCCAGCCCCAGCCCATCGCCGCGACGCCGAGCCTGGGGACGAGCGGCAGCGCGACGACCGCCCACGCCCCGGTGTGCAGCACGACGCCGCGCAGCACCGCGCGCGCGTCGCCGACGGCGTACAGGTAGCCGCCCGCCATCGCGGACAGCGGGCCGCTGAGCATCAGGCCGAGTGCCGCGGTGGGCACGACGGACGCGGCAGCCGCCCACTCGCGGCCGAACGCCACGGGCACCAGCAGCGTCGCCGTCGCCGCGAGCGGCGCGAGGACGAGCGCGGTCGCGACGGCGCTGCGCCGGACGCCGCGGTCCAGCGCGCGGACGACGTCCTCCCCCGCCGCGAGCAGCCGGGACATCGCGGGGAACGACACCCGCCACAGGCTCTCGAACACGAGGAACGGGAGCTGCAGCACGCGGTACGACAGCGTCCAGAGCCCGAGCACGGAGACGCCGCCGATGGCGGCGAGGCCGAGGTTGAGGCCCTGGTCGCGGGCGATGTTGGCCAGGCCGACGGCCTGGATCGTCGCGCCGAAGCCGAGCAGCTCGCGGACCCGCCGCAGGTCGACCCGCGGGCCGACCCGGCCCTCGGGGCAGCGGATCAGGATGACCACGGTGCCCGCCACCGCGCGGGCCAGCGCCGCGGTCGCGAGCGCCCACACTCCGTACCCGAGCAGCGCGCCGCCGACCGCCCACCCGTAGTACACGAGGGTGTCCACCAGCTCGACCAGGACGATGACGCGGTACTCGAGCCGGCGTTCCAGCACGACGCTGGCGGGCGTGCGCGCGGCACCGATCGGCAGCGACCAGGCCATCGCCGCCGCGATCTGCCCCGTCCGGCCGAACGGCAGCCCGGCCGCCGTGATGGCCCCGGCGAACGCTACCGCGACCACGAGCTGGAGGCCGAGGACGACGCGCAGCTCGTCGCGCGCCGGGGGCGCGGCGCGGCGGACGAGCGCGGCCGCGATGCCCGCGTCGGAGAGGAAGCTGGTCAGCAGCAGCAGCGTCAGGCCGAGCGCGGCGATGCCGAAGTCGCGGGGCAGCAGCAGGCGGGCCAGCGCGACGTTGCCGGCCAGCGCCAGGACGCGGACACCGACGCCGCGCAGCCCGACGAGCGCCACACCCGCCAGCGCGCGGTGGCGGACGTCGGCGGGTTCGAGATCCGGCGCCTCCGGGCTGGTCACTCGGCGCGGACGACGAGGCTGTAGTCGGCGACGTACGGCGCCCACGCCGCCGAGTGCCGGTCGGTGACGACCCCGGTCAGGTCGGTGACGGTCCCGAAGCCGGCGTCGCGCAGCAGCTCCGCCAGCAGCGGCAGGTCGAACAGTGACCGGTGGTCCGGCCTGTTGGCGCGGTCGTCGAAGTCGTCCGGGTCCAGCTCCTGTGCCGGGAGGTACGTGCCGAGCAGGCCGTTGGTCAGCGCCCACTTCCGCCGAAACGGCGCGCCCTCGAACGCCCGCAGCACCGCGGGCGCGTTCGGCACGTGGACCTCGGCGACGCCGCCGGGCGCGAGGACGCGCCGCCACTCGCGCAGCGTCGCCCGCAGGCGCCCCGGGGGAACGTGCTCCAGGCAGTGCACCGCCAGCACCTCGGTGACCGTCCCGTCGGCGAACGGCAGCCGCCACATCGGCGCGCGGTGCTCGACGTGGCGGGCGTGCCTGTCGGTGTCGACGTGCACGTACCCGGGCGTCGGCCAGGGTCCCGACCCGAGCTCGACCCGCAGCGGGTCGACCCGGCCGCCGTCGAGGTCCAGCCGGGTGCGCAGCGCGCGCGGCACGAGTCGAGCGGGCGAGCCGGTGGCGGCCCGGCGGCGGAGCGGGAGGGCGGGGTACGTGTACAGCCACCGCATGACGTGGTCGCGGGCGCTCACACCGGCGACTCTAGCGGCGGGCCTACGGCCCTTCGGTGAGCCGCGCGGCGGCGGCGAACAGCGCGACCGCGCGCGGGTCGTCCGGCTCCAGCGCGAGCGTCGTCCCGTCGGCGAAGCCGAGCCGGACGCGGGCATCGGGCTCACCGGGCGCGGGGAGGAACGCCTCGACCGCGCGTGACGGTGTCGGCACCGCGGCGATCACGGCGGCGACGTCGAACGGCGACGTCCCGATGAACACCACCCGCCCCGCGCTGCCGCGCCGGCGCCAGGGCCAGCGCATGTCAGGCCCGGGCGGGCTGCGCGTCGGGCTGCGCGTCGAGCGAGTCGAGGACGGCGTACAGCAGGGCCAGCAGGACGCCCTTGACGCTCTCGCGGTCCTTCGCGTCGCACGGCACGACGGGGACGTCGGCGCCGATGTCGAGGATCTCGCGCAGCCGCGCCTCCTCGCCGGGGTCGATGCCCTCGGAGCGGTTCAGCGCGACGACGAACGGCACCCTGGCCATCCGGCGGAACGCCTCCAGGATGCTCCGCGCCTCCTCGGCCGACTCCGTACGGGTCGAGTCGAGCATCAGGACGTACCCGAGCATGCCCTCGCCGAGGATCTCCCACATGAAGTCGAAGCGTTCCTGGCCCGGCGTGCCGAACAGGTAGAGGACGAGGTCGCGGTCGATCGTGATCCGGCCGAAGTCCATCGCGACCGTCGTCTCGGTCTTGCGCGAGCGGGTCTCGTCGGTCACGCCCTTCTCCGTCGAGAGCACGGTGATCTCGCTGATCGTGCGGATCAGCGTCGTCTTGCCCGCGGAGAACGGACCGGTGACCACGATCTTCTTGCCGGCGTTCAGCTTCTTGCGCGGCGCCACTACAACCCCCTCACACCGGCGATGAGACGCAGCAGCAGGCTCTTGTTCACGCTGGGGTCGCGCTCGATCAGCGTCGACACGAGCGCGTCGGGGGCGATGGCGGCGGAGCCCTCGGTCGTGGTGGTGACCTTCACCGACGCGGCGGGGCGGCCCGGCCGCGCGGGGGTCTCCTCGGGGAAGTCGGGGCGGCGCGGCGCGATCGGCTCTGGCCGCTGCGGGACGACGTCGGGAACGGCCGCGGGCTTCGCCGCGACGGGCTCGGCGACCGGCTCGGCCGGCTCGGTGGCGGGCCGGCCCTCCAGCTTGGACAGCTCGCCCTGGCGACGCAGCAGCGCGGCGACGGAGTCCGTTGCGGTGTCGGTGGCGCGCCGCACGGTGACCAGCTTGCGGTCGACGAGAGCCGACAGCGTCTTGACCGTCGCGAACTCGCCCCGGCCGGTGAGCCGGACCAGCTCGGCGACGGAACGGCGGCCGTCCGAGAGAGCGAGCAGCGCCCACTCCTCGGCCGCGAGCGAAGTCTCGACGGACGACGGCGTGAGAACGACGCTGACGACGGCGTCGGGGGCCGGCACGGCCTTGGTCAGCGCGTCCCACTCCTCGAGCCGGCGGCGGCCCTCGGCGATGACCTCCTCGACGTTCAGCGTCACGCCGAGGTCGTCGGGGTTCGGCTCGTCGGCGAGGAACGCGAAGTCCCCGCGGGTCCAGCGCAGCAGGTCGAACACCGCGTCGGTGGCCTGCTCTACGACCTGCTCGTGCAGGACGCCGTCGTCGACCGCGCCGGCCTCGTGCGCGGCGCGGCCGAGGCCGAGCGCGGGGTCGTTGGCAACGGCGTCGAGCGCGGTCGCGAGTTGGGCGTCGTCGAGCAGCCCGGCTCCTACGAGGCGGCGGCCCAGCGACTGGCGGCCGACATCGGAGGAGGCCCCGGTCACCGAGCCGGTCGCGAAGTGCACGACGCCCCGCGCCGCGGGACCGGTGATGTGCAGCGCGCCCGTCTTCTTGGTGAACGAGAGCAGCTGGAAGATGTCGGGGAGGCTGAACGCGTCGAGCGAGCCTTCGAGTGTCATGACGCGCGGCCCAGGATCCTCGTCACGCCCAGTTCGACGGGGTGCCGTCGGTGGCGTGGCCGTTGACCGTCAGGGGCTCGCCCCTCGAGGCGAGCGCGTCGAACGCGTCCAGCGCCGGGTCCGCGACCGGCTCGGCGGCCCGCAGGACGGCGGCGACGGTGGCGGCGGTGCGCTTGACCTCGTACAGCATCATGCCGGTCTTGGCGCCCTTGGCGGCGACGGCGACGAGCACGGCCTCGTTCTCGGCGGAGACGAGGAACACCGTCCCCTCCTCGCCCTCGATGAACACCTGGCTCAGGTCGCCGCGGCCGAGGCCGACGGTCGCGCGCTCACCCAGGGAGAGCAGTGCGGCGCTCATCGCGGCCACGCGGTCCTCGTCCATGCCGGCGGGCAGCGCCGAGGCCATCGGCAGGCCGTCGAACGACACGACGGCCGCGGCCTCGATCTCCGCGGTCTGCGCCAGCAGGTCCCGGATCGCGCGGTCGAGTCGTTCCGCCCGCGAGCCCTCGCTCCGCACGTCGGCCATGGCACACCCTTCAACGGCTTGTCGTCCAGCGTCGCACTGTGCATCGGCCGACCGCCGATAACCCTTGAACCCCCCGTTCGGGCTAACGACCGGCTACCGCAGCGCCAGCGCCGCCTCACCCGCGGCCAGCAGCGTGTCCGCGTCCGCGGTCTTGCCGGTCAAGAGCTCGATCTGGCGCAACGCCTGGTGCACCAGCACGAACAGCCCGCCGGCAACGGCGTGCCCGCCCGCCGTCGCGGCGGCCGCGAGCGGCGTCGGCCACGGGTCGTAGAGCACCTCGACCAGCGGCGCGCCGGCCCAGCCCGCCGCGAAGTCGTCTGCCGCGCCCTTGGGCGTGGCGTTGACGACGACGTCGGCCTCGGCCACGGCGTCGGCGACGTGCGTCCACGGCTGGAACGCCGCGACCCCGCCGGTCCGCTCGCGCAGGTCGCCGGCCGGGCCGGCGTTGCGGGCGACGACGGTGATCGCGTCGGCATGCAGCGACGTCGCCGCGAGGACCGCGGCCGCGGCGCTG
Source organism: Frankiaceae bacterium (assembly GCA_030840645.1). Taxonomy (GTDB): domain Bacteria; phylum Actinomycetota; class Actinomycetes; order BP-191; family BP-191; genus BP-191. The sequence continues at coordinate 5,842 of JAVEEC010000015.1, read as the reverse complement.
CCGCCCGCGCCGAGGACGGCCACCCGGCCGAGGCCGTCGGGCCGGACCAAGCGCAGCCCGGCGGCGACGCCGTCCACGTCGGTGTTGTGGCCGACCGTGCCGTCCTTGGTGTACACGACGGTGTTGACGACGCCCGCGGTCCGCCCGACGTGCTTGTCGACCAGCCGCGCGGCGTGGTGCTTCAGCGGCATCGTCACCGAGAGCCCCGCCCACCCCTCGCGGTGGCCCATCAGCTTGGTCAGGCCGGGCTCGTCGAGGTCGAGGGCGTCGTAGGTCCACCCCCTCAGGCCGAGGGAGTCGTAGGCCGCGCGCCAGAGCGCGGGCGAGAGCGAGTGGGCCACGGGCGATCCGACGACGGCTGCCTTCACTGTCCGAGCACGTCCTTCTTGTAACGCGCCTTCAGCGCGGCGAACTCCTCGGACGTCGTCGCGAACGCCGACCGCCCCTGCTTGTCGATGACGACGAAGTACAGCCACGGCCCGGGCGTCGGCGACAGCGCCGCCTCCAGGGCGGCCTCGCCGGGCGAGTTGATCGGGGCCGGCGGGAGGCCGGAGTTGCGGTAGGTGTTGAACGGCGACGCGATGTCGAGGTCCTTGTAGAGCAGCCGGGTCTTGGTCTCGCCCCGCAGCGCGTACGCGTACTTCACCGTCGAGTCGAACTGCAGGCGCATCGGGCGCCCGAGCCGGTTGTAGACGACGCGCGCGACCTTGCCGCGGTCGCTCGCGTTGCCCGTCTCGCCCTCGACCAGCGACGCGACGACCAGCGCCTGGTACGGCGTGATGTGCAGCGCGGCGGCGCGTTCCTCGAGCTGGAGGCGGGCAGCCCGGACCTCGAACTCCTGGATCAGCGTCCGCAGTACGTCCACCGCCGACGTGCCCGGCTCGATGTCGTACGTCGCCGGGAAGAGGAACCCCTCGACCCTGCCGCCGGCGTACGCGGGGAGCCCGAGCGCGGCCGGGTTGGCGGCGGCCTCGCGCAGCGACGCGAGCGGCACGTCGGAGACGTTGCGCGCGATCAGCTGCAGCGTCCGGTCCAGCGACGTGCCCTCGGGGATGGTGACCCGGGAACGCAGCCGCGAAGCGGGGTCGAGCAGCAGGTCGAGCGCGAGCTTCGCCTTCATCCTCGTCCGCAGCCGGTAGTAGCCGGGCTGGATGCCGAGCGCGCGCTCGTCCTTCTTGGCGGCGTTGCGGAACGCCCTGGCGCTCTTGACCACGCCCGCCGTCTCCAGCGTGTCCCCGATGCCGGCCGCGCTGGCGCCCTTGGTGACCTGGACGGTGACGCTGCCCTCGCCGGTACCGGAGTAGTCCGGCGCGGGGCCGCCGAACGCCGCCCACAGCGCCCGGCCGCCGAGCAGCGCGCCGCCGAGGACGACGGCCAGCACCACGAGCACGACGAGGACGCCGAACCGGCCACGCGGCGCCCCGGGCGCTGTCTCGTCGCTCATGCGGGACCCAGCGCGTCGAGGGCGGACTGGAGGATCGCGACGGCCGCCGCCTGGTCGACGACCTCGCGCTGCGCCTTCCCGCGGACGCCGCGGTCGGACAGCATCCGGGTGGCGGAGACCGTGGTGAGCCGCTCGTCCACCAGCCGTACGGGGACGCGGACGCGGTCGGCGAGGGCGGCGGCATACGCCTCCGCCTCGCGCGCCGCCGCGCCGGCCGCGCCGGACAGGTGGCGCGGGTGGCCGACGACGACCTCGACCGCGTCGTGCTCGGCGACCAGCGCGGCGAGCGCGGCGAGGTCGGCGCCGCCCTCGGCGTCGCGCGGCAGGGTGGCGACCGGCGTCGCGAGAATGCCGTCGGGGTCGCTGACAGCGACGCCGACGCGCACGCTGCCGACGTCGACTCCGATGCGCGCGCCTCGCCTCACAGTGCGGACGCCACCAGCTTGGGTACGAGGGCGATCGCCTCGGGGACGGCGTCGGCGTTGGCGCCGCCCGCGATCGCGAGCTCGTCCTTGCCGCCGCCCCCGCCACCGAGAACGGCCGCCAGCTCGCGGATCAGCGCACCCGACCGGAGACCGCGCCCGACGGCGCCCGGGCCCGCGGTGACGACGATGTTCGCCTTGCCGTCGTTGCGGACGGCGATGACGACGACGGCCGGGCGCTGGGGCTCGAGCCGGCCGCGGACGTCGAGCGCGAGCTTGCGGGCGTCGTCGACCGACGTGCCGGCCGGCGCCTCGTGGGCGACCACCGCGACGCCGTTGACGTCGGCCGCCCGCTGCGCGAGCCCGCCCGCCGCCGCGAGCACGGCGCCGGCCTTGAGGCGGTCCAGCTCCTTCTCGGTGTCCCTGAGGCGGCTCACCAGGGCCGCGATCCGCTCGGGGATCTCCTCGGGCTGCGCCTTGAACTGCTCGGCGAGCTGGGAGACGAGCACGTGCTCCTTCGCGAGGAACCGGAACGCGTCGAGCCCGACCAGCGCCTCGACCCGGCGGACGCCCGCGCCGATGGACGCCTCGCCCATCAGCTTGACCAGGCCGAGCTGGCCGGACCGCGCGGCGTGCGTGCCACCGCAGAGCTCGCGGGCGTAGTCGCCGACCTCGACGACGCGGACCGCCTCGCCGTACTTCTCGCCGAACAACGCCATCGCGCCGATCCGGCGCGCCTCGGCCTGCGTCGTGACGAACGCGCGGACCTCGAGGTCGTCGATGAGGACGGCGTTGACGGCGTCCTCGACGTCGGCGAGGACGGAGGGCGGAACGGCTGTGGGAGAGGCGAAGTCGAAGCGGAGCCGGCCAGGGGCGTTCAACGACCCGGCCTGCGTCGCCTGCTCGCCGAGCGCCGCACGGAACGCCCGGTGGACCAGATGGGTCGCGGTGTGCGCCCGCGAGATCGCGCGGCGGCGGTCCACGTCGACGTGCGCGCCGACCTTGGTGCCGTTTCGCAGCTCGCCCGCCTTGACGAGGACGCGGTGCACGACCAGGTCCGGCACCGGGCGCTGCGTGTCCACCACCTCGATCTCGGCGTACGGCACCTCCAGCCAGCCGGTGTCGCCGAGCTGCCCTCCGGCCTCGGCGTAGAACGGCGTCCGGTCCAGCACGACCTCGACCTCGTCGCCCTGGCTCGCGACGTCGACCGCACCGTCGTCGCTGAGTAGGCCGCGGACCGTCGCCTCGGCGTCCACCTCGGCGTACCCGGTGAACGCCGTGCCGCCGATGCTGTCGAGCAGCGCGCGGTAGGCCGCGACGTCGACGTGTCCGAGCCCGCGCGCCTTGTGCGCCTGCTTCGCGCGCTGCCGCTGCTCGCCCATCAGGCGGCGGAACCCCTCCTCGTCCACCGAGAGGCCCTGCTCCTCCGCCATCTCCAGCGTGAGGTCGATCGGGAAGCCGTACGTGTCGTGGAGCGCGAACGCGCGCTCGCCGGAGAGCCTTCCGCCCGCGGCCTTCGCCTCGGGCACGGCCGCCTCGAACAGCGTCACGCCCTTGGCCAGCGTCTCGAGGAACGACGCCTCCTCCGCCTCGACGACGGTGAGGATCCGGCCCGCGTCCGCGTCGAGCTCGGGGTACTGCGGGCTCATCGCGTCGATGCCGGCCCGCGCCAGCGCGCGCATCACCGGCTCGTGCGCGCCCATCAGCCGCATCGCGCGGACCGCGCGGCGCATGATCCGGCGCAGGACGTAGCCCCGTCCCTCGTTCCCTGGGACGACCCCGTCGCCGATCAGCATCACCGCGGTCTTGGCGTGGTCGGCGACGACGCGGAGCCGGACGTCGGTGGTGTGGTCCGCGCCGTACGTCACGCCCGCGAGCCGCGCCGCGAGGTCGAGGACCGGGCGGGTCATGTCGATCTCGTAGAGGTTGTCGACGCCCTGCAGGAGGGTGGCCATCCGGTCGAGGCCCATGCCGGTGTCGATGTTCTTCGACGGCAGCTCGCCGAGGATCTCGTAGTCGCTCTTGCCGGGACCGGTCTGCGGGCCGCGCTCGTACTGCATGAACACGTTGTTCCAGACCTCGAGGTAGCGCTCCTCGTCGGCGATCGGCCCGCCCTCGCGGCCGTACTCAGGCCCGCGGTCGACGTAGATCTCGCTGCACGGTCCGCACGGCCCCGGCACGCCCATCGACCAGAAGTTGTCGTCCATGCCGCGGCGCTGGATGCGCTCCTCGGGGACGCCGACGGTGCGCCAGATGCCGTACGCCTCGTCGTCGTTCTCGTAGACCGTGACCCAGAGCCGCTCGGGGTCGAAGCCGTAGCCGCCCTCGGCCTGCGGCTTGGTGAGCAGCTCCCAGGAGAGCGGGATCGCGGTCTCCTTGAAGTAGTCGCCGAACGAGAAGTTGCCCGCCATCTGGAAGAACGAGCCGTGCCGCGTGGTCTTGCCGACCTCCTCGATGTCGAGGGTGCGGACGCACTTCTGCACGCTGGCCGCGCGCCGCCACGGCGGCGGCTGCTCGCCGAGGAAGTACGGCTTGAACGGCACCATGCCCGCGTTGACGAGCAGCAGCGTCGGGTCGTCCGCGAGCAGGCTCGCGGAGGGGACGACGGTGTGACCGCGGTGCGCGAAGAACTCGAGGAAGCGCCGCGCGATCTCGTGGGACCTCACGGCCGCTCGACCAGCGGCTCGTCGGGGTACGGGTCGCCGAACAGGCCGTCGGTCAGCTCCGCCTCGCGCTCGGCCATGCCAGCGCGCACCTCAGCGGTGAAGTCACGGACCGCGTCGGTCAGCCCGCTCATCGCGCCGGCCAGCGCGCCCGCGATGCCGGACGGCGTCAACGCCTCCCGCGTCCGGCGGAGCCGCTTGGCGACGAGGATGCCCGCGGTCGCGCCGAGCCCGACGCCGACCCCGGTCCAGAAGACCCGCCTCATCGACCCTTCCTCGCCTTGCGCTCCGCCTTCATCTCCGTCTTGACCCGGGCCTGTACGTCGCTCTTGTGCTTGCGGCCCGCCGCGCGCCGGACGCCGTACGAGAACGCCGCGACCTTCACCAGCGGGCTGCCCAACGTCGCGGCGAACAGCGTCGTCAGCCCGGCGACGTTGCCGGTCACGGTCTGGACGTTCTCCGTGATCGCGTCGACCCGTTCCAGCTCCTCGTTCACATGGACGACTGTCGTCGTGACCTCGCCGAGCAGCGGCACGGTCTTCTCGGTGATGCCGTCGATCAGCTCTCCGGAGGACTGGAGGACCCCGCCGAGCTTGACGAGGACGTAGGCGATGAACGCCACCAGCAGGATCCAGCCGATGGCCAGGATGAGAACGGCGTAGCCGCCTGGTCCGATCATCGGGCGTCGGTCTCCTCGGTGGTGTCGCCGCGCAGCGCGGCGCGGATGCGGTCCAGGCGGGCGGCGGCGTCGCGTTCGGCGCCGTGCTCGCTCGGTACGTAGTACTCCCGGCCGTGAACGACGTCCGGCGCGTACTGCTGGGCGACGATCCCCGCGGGGAAGTCGTGAGGATATCGGTACCCCTTGCCGTGCGCGATCTTCTTGGCGCTCGCGTAGTGGGCGTCGCGCAGGTGCGGGGGCACCCGGCCGACGTCGCCGCGCCGCAGGTCGTCGGCCGCGTTGCCGATCGCGACGATGACGGCGTTCGACTTGGGGGCCAGCGCGAGGTGGATGGTCGCCTGGGCGAGGTTCAGCCGCGCCTCGGGCAGCCCGATCATCTCCAGCGCCTGCGCGGCCGCCACCGCGACCTGCAACGACGTGGGGTCGGCCATGCCGACGTCCTCGCTGGCGAAGATCACCAGCCGCCGCGCGACGAACCGCGGGTCCTCCCCCGCCTCCAGCATCCGCGCCAGGTAGTGCAGCGCCGCGTCCACGTCGCTGCCGCGCAGGCTCTTGATGAACGCGCTCGCCACGTCGTAGTGCTCGTCGCCGTCCCTGTCGTAGCGGACGGCGGCCCGGTCGACGGCCTCTTCGA
>JAVEEC010000114.1 GCA_030840645.1 Frankiaceae bacterium | reverse complement strand
CGGCAAGAACAACTTCAAGGCCCTGTTCGAGGCGATCGAGCGCGAGCAGGCGCGTCGAGGGAACCTCTAGCTGAGGGAGCGGAGGATGGCGCCGGGGCCCCGCGACGAAGGAGCGGCGGTGCCGGTGACTTCAGGAGCGACGAAGGGGATGTGCTAGCCATGCCGCACTACCGGTCAGTTGGTGACGTGCCGCGCAAGCGGCACACCCAGCACCGCCGTCCCGACGGCTCGCTCTACTACGAGGAGCTGATGGGCGAGGAGGGCTTCTCCTCCGACTCCTCCTTGCTGTACCACCGGGAGATCCCGTCGGCGATCGTCGACGCCCGGCCATGGACGCTGCCCGACCAGTGCACGTCGCCAAATGCGCCGCTGCTCCCCCGCCACCTTCGTCTGCACGCGCTGTTCCCCGGTGAGTCCTGGCGCGGTTGCGACGCGGTCAACGGCCGCCGGCTGGTCCTCGGCAACGGCGACGTACGGATCTCGTACGCCGTCGCAGGCGTCGCCTCGCCGCTGTACCGCAACGCGGTCGGCGACGAGTGCGTCTACGTCGAGTCCGGGTCGGCGGTGGTGGAGACGCAGTTCGGGTCGCTGGTCGTCGGCCAGGGCGACTACGTGATCCTGCCGCGGGCGACGACGCATCGCTGGGTGCCGGTCGGCGACGAGCCGCTGCGGATCTACGCGATCGAGGCCAACAGCCACATCAGTCCGCCGAAGCGCTACCTGTCGAAGTACGGCCAGCTGCTCGAGCACGCGCCGTACTGCGAACGCGACCTGCGCGTCCCCGAGGCACCGGCCATCGGCGACGGCGAGGACGTCGAGGTGCTGGTCAAGCACCGTGGCAACGGGCCGGGCGGCATCGTCGGCTCCGCCCTCACCTACGCCACCCATCCGCTGGACGTGGTCGGCTGGGACGGCTGCCTCTACCCCTACACGTTCAACGTCGAGGACTTCATGCCGATCACCGGCAAGGTCCACCAGCCGCCGCCGGTCCACCAGGTGTTCGAGGGCTGGAACTTCGTGATCTGCAACTTCCTGCCGCGCAAGGTCGACTACCACCCGCAGTCGATCCCGGTGCCCTACTACCACTCCAACGTCGACTCCGACGAGGTGATGTTCTACGTCGGCGGCGACTACGAGGCGCGCAAGGGCTCCGGGATCAACATCGGCTCGATCTCGCTGCACCCGGGTGGCTACGCGCACGGTCCGCAGCCCTCGGCGGTCGAGGCGTCGATCGGGGTCGACTTCTTCGACGAGTCAGCGGTCATGGTCGACACCTTCCGCCCGCTCGAGCTCGGCGAGGCCGGGCTCGCGGTCGAGGACCCGGCGTACGCCTGGACCTGGGCCGGCCGTGGTCCGACGGGTGACGGCGACGACGGCGGGCCCGCGGTGTTCAGCAACAGCTGATGGAGAGCTTCGCGGACCTGCTGGCACGCGAGCGCGAGCAGACTCTCGGCCGGCTCGCGGCGCTCACCGGTGACTTCGACGCGGTCGTGGCCGCCTCGCGGGACACGAACGCGGACGACGAGCACGACCCGGAAGGCGCGACCATCGCCTTCGAGCGGTCCCAGGTCGGGGCGCTGGTCCGGCAGGCTCGCGAGCACCTGGCCGAGGTCGACGCGGCGGTCGATCGTCTGCACGCCGGGACGTACGGCGTCTGCGAGCGCTGCGGTCGGCCCATCGCCCCGGCGCGACTCGAGGCGCGCCCCGTCGCCCGGACCTGTGTCGTGCACGCCGGTTGAGCGACCGACCTACTCGCAGGCGATCCCGTCGCCGTCGCGGTCGAGGTGCGGCCCGTAGCCGGGGTCACCGCGGCGCACCGGGGCCGCGCCGGCGGCACGGGCGGCGTCGCAGTTGCGGTAGTAGACCGAGCCGCTCGGTGTCGGCCGCTGGGTGGGTGTCCGGTTCGGCTTGTTGACGCCGACCGGTGACAGGACCGGGGCGCCGGAGTCGCGTGGCAGGTGCTGGCGGGGACAGGACGCGAGGACCCGCAGGATCGCGACGGACTCCGGCGCGGTGACCCACAGGTGGTACTTGCGCTTCACCGCCACCTGGCGAGCGACGTAGGCGCAGCGGTACCGCTTGTTCGGCGGCAGCCAGGTCGCGGCGTCGCCGTCACCCTTCTGCCGGTTCGCGCCGGCGTCGACCGCGAGCAGGTTGAGCGGGTCGTTCGCGAACGCGGCACGCTTGCGGATGTCCCAGCCGGCCGCGCCGGTGACCCAGGCGTTCTCGAGCGCGACGACGTGGTCGATGTCGACCAGGTCGCCGTCACCGCGCACGAACGCGATCCGGTCGCCCGTGTAGGGGTCCTGCAGCGTGCCCGACTCGACGACGCAGTTGCGGGTGGTCCGAGCCGTCAGGTCGCGGGTCAGCAGGTCGTTGCGGGTGTCGCAGCCGTTGCGGTCGGTGTCCAGCCAGGCCTGCCCGAACTCGTCCCGGTCATAGCCCGTCGTCGGTGCGCGACCCTTCACCGGCAGGACCACCAAGGCGGCAAGAGCTGTGTGCCGGTGGACGCGGGTCGGCGGCGCGGAGTGGGCCGTGTGCAGGGGCGCGACCGTCGCGGTCGGCGTTGTCCTCGCGGACGGGGCCGTCCCGTGCACGACCGGCGCCGCCGGAGTGGTGCATCCGGCGAGCGCGAGTGCGGCGCCGACGGCGACGAGCGCCGCCGTACGTCGGACGCGGTTCAGTGCTGCTCGCAGGCAATGCCGTCGCGGTCGCGGTCGAGGTCTCCGTTGTGGCTCATGGCCGTCCGGTAGCGCCGTGTCGAGTGGTAGAAGTTCGTGACCGGCGTGCCGCTCGTGTGGTCCACGGCGTAGCGCTTG